>JAEDLC010000007.1 GCA_016295505.1 Dorea sp. | reverse complement strand
ATGCTGGACAAAAAAAGTACAACCAGTGAATTTCTGCATTCTCTGTTCCAGCAGCATCAGCTGGATCTGGTTCCTGAAATCGAGCTCAGCAGCAATGACCTGCTGATCGATCTTGCCAGTATCGGGCTTGGAATCGCTTTTGTTCCGGATTACTGCGTGCCACACAGCTCTGGAAATCTGTTTATCGTACAGACAGAAGAAGAACTTCCCTCCCGTGAACTGGCCGTTGCATACAACGGAAAGGTACCCGTTTCCAATGCTGCCAGAGAATTTTTGAATTATTTTTAGTGAGATTGCGGGAATGATTCCCATTGTTTCCAGAAATCCTCTGCCGCTGCTTCTATTGTTTCCACCGTACACAGGGAATACTCTTTCCATTCCCTCGGAAATGTTTCCTGGTATCTTGTATCTCGAAAACGTTCATCTAAAAGCAATATCACGCCCCTGTCCTCGTCCGTACGGATCACTCTTCCTGCGGACTGCAGGACTTTATTCATCCCGGGATAAAGATAGGCATAATCAAATCCCCGAAGCCCCTGTCCGTCAAAGTAATTCTTCAGAAGTTCCCTCTCTCTGCAGACCTGCGGCAGCCCGGTTCCAACGATCACTGCCCCGATCAGTTTATCTTCCGCCAGATCAATTCCTTCCGAAAAAATCCCTCCCATAACACAGAATCCCATCAGACTGTGTTCTCTGACTTCTTCGAAATTCTCCAGAAAGATCTCTCTTGCCTCCTCCGACATATACTGCGACTGCATGACAGCATCTATTTCCTGTCCTTCATCCTGCATATCGGCAAATGCATCATACACTTCCTCCATGAACCGATACGAAGGAAAAAAAGCAATGTAATTGCCGACCTTGATCTGTGCGATCCGGATCAGATACTGTGCATATCTACGATACATCTCTTCACCTCTTCTTGTGTACTTTGTACTTACATCCGTTCCAAGAAGAAGCTTTCGCTTTCCGGTATCAAACGGAGATTCTGCATAGATCGCATAATCATCTCCGGATGTACTGAGAAGCTTTTTGTAATAATGAATCGGAAGAAGCGTAGCCGAAAAATAGATCGTACTGTTTCCTCTGTCCAGATATTCCTGGAGACAATTCGCCGGATTTACACAAAACAATCTGAGCTTGAACCTTCCATCTTCTTCCAGTTCAGAATAGATCAGGTAATTCTCATCCAGCCTTTCGTAAACGTATACAAACATCCGGACCTGAAAATACAGATCCAGCACTTCTTTTCGAATTTCTTCATTCCGGCATTCTTCCAGATAGCGCTCCATCTCTGTCATCAGAGACAACAGCTTCAGATAGACATGTGATACACTGTTGTGAACCTGACAGCCATCACATTCTCTCTTCAGAGCCAGCAGCTGCTTATTACATTCTTCCAGTCTTCCTGTCAGTTTTCCATCTTCATATCTGACCAGGCGTTTTACTTTCAGGAAGTCTTCCTTGTATATCTGCGCACTGTACATCTCTCTTCCGCGTTCCACCAGGTTATGTGCCTCATCGATCAGGAACAGGTACTCACCTTTCGTCCCTTCACCGAAAAAGCGCCTCAGATGTGCATTCGGATCAAACACATAATTATAATCACAGATCACTGCATCCACCCACAAAGATACATCCAGACTCAGTTCAAACGGACACACCATCCACTTTCGAGCCTGCATCTCAATCATCTCTCTGCTGATCGCATCTGTCATTGTCATCAGCTCATATACCGCATCATTCACCCGGTCATAATGCCCTTTTGCATATGGACAGGCCTCCGGATTACAGTTCGTTTCCTCACACAGGCATATCTTTTCCTTCGCCGTCAGCACGATCACCTTCATTCGAAGCGCCTGCTCTCTCAACGTCTCGAACGCCTGCCATGCGACCGTTCTGGTAATCGTCTTGGCCGTCAGATAGAAGATCTTCTCTCCCAGCTCTTCTCCGACTGCCTTTACCGCAGGGAACACGGTCGCCATCGTCTTTCCCACACCCGTAGGCGCCTGAATAAACAGCTTCTTCTTTCTCAGTATCGTCCGATAAACAGAAGTCACCAGATCCTTCTGCCCGTCCCGATAGGAAAACGGAAACTCAACGTCCTTGATAGATGTGTTCCTTGTCTTTCTCCACCGGATCTGATATCTTGCCCATTTTTCATACTTTCCGATCAGCTCCAGGAACCACCTCTCCAGTTCCTGATACGTATAGACACTCTGAAATCTTTTGATGTCCTCCGTATCCAGATTACAGTATGTCATCTGGACTCCTATCTCATCCAGCTTCTTCTGACTGGCCCAGATATATGCATAACACATTGCCTGCGCCTGATGAACCGGTACAGGCTCTGTAATTTTTTCCAGTTCTTTAAATACCCCTTTGATCTCATCAATGACAACTCCCGTCGGAGTCTCAATGATCCCGTCGGCACGCCCCTCCAGAGACAAAATGAATTCCTTACAGGGAATCTCATATTTTAACACTACCTCTGCGTGATAGTCAGATCCCATGGATTTCTGAATTTTTCGATGTATCCGGCCACCCTGCTGCATGGCTTCTTTCTCAGCACCCCCGGCACGGTTATCAATATCTCCGCTTCGCAGTATAAACTCCACCAGATTACGCACGGATATCCTGACCAATGGCTGTCCCAGATCCATTCCGCTCTCCTCCCGCCTTGATTTCTGGAAACATTATAGCACAGCAGACGAATATCTGCACATGATTGTTGCAGTTCACATCCGTACATCGGAAGATTACTGAAATTCCGTCATATTCGGCCGGAAACGAAGCGGAAGATGCTGCATCTGACACCTTGGATTCATCCGCGACTGAATCGCAATGGTCTGACAAAAATTTTTCCACAATTTCGTATACTCTTTTTCCTTTTCCGATACCGGAAGTAATCTGTCTTCGTTCCAATATTCATCCAGCACCAGTACCCAGTGCTTTCCCGCTTCATGTACTGCAAACATCCGATGACTTTTATCGTGGATCATCCAGTTCTCATTCGGAAGCCGGTCTTCAAAATGTGGAGCCAGACAGCTTAATACCTGTGCTTTGGGAGTGATCTGTGCATACAGAATTCCACTTTCCAGCTCCTGAAATCTGAGAAATCCTTTCAGTAGGTGCGCCTCTCCAGCTACGGTTCTGCTCAGCTCAAATACTTTTTCTACCATTGGATGACTCAGATGATCCATGATCTTTCTCCCGTCCGGAAGCTTTCTTGCCGCCATCATGGTTCCCAGAACTGCATTCCCTTTGTCCCGGTCCGGAGACAGCACTGCATGGAAGATATCCCAGTAAGCATGCATTCCCATATGCTTTCGGATCAGCCGCTCTACCGCCTGTGCCTTACGTTCGGATTCCTCCACCTCCACATAATCACAGAACAACTCCTGCTCTACCGCCCCAAGAAATGTAATCCCACAATCCTGCTCGGTCTTTCCCGCCTTCCATGCATCATAGATCCCGGAGAAAATTCCGGTGATCGTATCACTGCATATATATATGGTCTTCATCTGAACCCACCTCCGAATCTCACATCATCAAACAATGATAGTTGCCGGTACCCTGCCTGCGTGACAGAATCCGGCAGTCTTTCCCCTGTATTCAGCAGATTTCTGGATATATAATCTTCCTCCATCTTTGTAGGATACATCATCTTCCCGTTACAGGTAATAAAGTAAAGTGCACGCTTCAGTACAACGCCGAACTTCTTGAGATCCGCAAAATCAAGAGTCCCAAGCTTTCTTGCCCTCACGATCCTGCCTGCAGACTTGTAGCCGATTCCCGGAACCCGAAGCAGCATCTTATAGTCATCGCGGTTGACTTCGACCGGAAACTGTTCCAGATGCTTCAACGCCCAGTTACACTTCGGGTCAAACAATACATTAAAATTCGGATCCTCTTCCGACAAAAGCTCTTCTGCCTGAAAATGGTAATATCGCAGCAGCCAGTCCGCCTGATATAGCCTGTGTTCCCGTAAAAGGGGAGGCCCTTCCCCTGTCCTGGCCGGGAGGCAGACATCTTCATTGACCGGTACAAACGCTGAGTAGAACACTCGCTTCAGTTCGAACTTCTGATACAGCGATTCTGCCACGCGAATGATCTGATAATCCGTCTCCGGTGTCGCGCCGATGATCATCTGAGTGCTCTGACCGGCGGGAACAAATCTTGGTGCGTTCCGGTACAGCTGAATCTCCTGTCGGTTCTCTGATGCACGGTTCTGAACGAGCCTCATGGGTGTCAGTATATTCTTTCTCGTTTTATGTGGAGCCAGAAGTCTGAGACTCTCTGCAGTCGGAAGTTCCAGATTCACGCTCATTCTGTCAGCAAGAAATCCGATCTTCTGAATCAGGTCCTGACTGGCCCCCGGAATTGCCTTTACATGAATATATCCCTGGAAATTGCATTCCTTCCGAAGCTTCCAGAGTGTTGCATACAGAAGCTCCATGGTGTAGTCCGGACTTTTTAAGATACCGGAGCTTAAAAACAGGCCTTCGATATAATTTCTGCGATAAAATTCCATGGTAAGTGTACATACTTCATCCGGCGTAAACGAAGTCCTTTCTACATCATTGCTTCTTCGATTCACACAATACTTACAGTCATAAATACATTCATTCGTGAACAGAATCTTCAGAAGAGAGATACATCTTCCGTCTGCCGAGAAACTGTGACAAATACCGGACTGTTCACAGCTCCCCATCCCTGTGCCATCACCTTTTCTGGAAGTTCCACTGGATGTACATGCCACATCATACTTTGCAGCATCCGTAAGAATCTGTAATTTATCATAAACTGACTTTGTTTCCTGAATTCTCATTCCTGCATCCCCCAATCCCAAAAACGAACAGGTGTTCTTTTTTCATTATAAGAACACCTGTTCGTTTTGTCAATCTCTATTTTCTTTTGTAATCATTCCGAAGGTTCTGTCACTCCTGTTTTGTGCTCATACGACTTTCAATGCACTGGCTCATCAATGCAGTCATCTTCCCGATTGCCGTCACAAGCATATCATTATCCACCTCCCGGTTTCTCTGAAATGCATGATACCCTCCCTGAATACAGAAACTGATCGTAATATTCATAATCTCATCGGTTTCAAACTCCGGATACTTCTCATAGATCAGTTTCTTAATACTTTCTTCAATGCGATCTGCAAAATGGCTCCGCTGATTTCCGGAAAAGAGAATCGTTGTAAGAGACGTCTGCGACAAATATGCCATTAAAAGCTCTCTGGAAAATGCTTCCAGATTATCCACGATATATTCCGGATGTGAGACACTGTTTGTGATCGAAGCCACCACTTCCTCCTCCAGCGTATCAGACAGATCATAGATATCTCTGTAATGAGAATAAAATGTCGACTTATTAATTCTGGCACTTTCACACAATTCTCTGACCGTTATCTTTTCCAGCGGTTTTCTGGAACGAAGCTCAATAAACGCATTTTTAATCCCTTTTTCTGTCTTTTCAATTCTTAAGTCCATGTCTCGTCTCCTTTTTCAGCGTATCCATTTTCCGACAGATTTTTAAGATTGTCGCTTATCCACCCAATCGTCTGTTTTGTCGGTAGATAAATAATAATGTCATCTATATAATAATTATACGGCAGAAAACCAACTACTGTCTATTATCTTTATTTTACAAGAAGACAAGGAGAAAAACGATGGATTTTTATGGTTTTTATACAGGAAAAATATTTGATGCCTATCAGTATCTGGGCGCTCATGTAGAAGAAAAAGGAGTGACTTTTCGCACGTTTGCTCCTGCCGCCTCCAGAATCACTCTGATCGGTGAATTCAACCACTGGCAGGAATGGGAAATGAACCGGACCTACAGCGGTCAGTTCTGGGAATGCTACGTCGAAAACGCCAGGCCCGGAATGATGTATAAATACAGGATCTATAAGCAGGATGGTTCCTGTACCGACCATTGTGATCCCTACGGCTTCGGAATGGAATTAAGGCCGGCAAGCGCCTCCATCATCCGGGATCTGAACACATACACATATCATGATCAGGAATGGTTGCAGAAACGCTCCGACTGCAGAAATCAGCCTCTGAACATCTACGAACTTCACTTTGGCTCTTTCCGAAAACCTTCCGATGAACCGGACAGCTGGTACACCTATACAGAGATGATCGATATCCTCATTCCGTATCTGAAGGAATATGGATACAATTACATTGAGATCATGCCACTGAGCGAGCATCCCTGTGATGAATCCTGGGGATATCAGAATACCGGATTCTTCAGTCCCACTTCCCGTTACGGAACAGCACAGGAACTGATGGAATTCATCGATGCCTGCCATCAGAATGACATCGGTGTAATCATCGATTTTGTTCCGGTACATTTTGCCGTAGATGATTATGCGCTTGCAAACTATGACGGAACTTCTCTTTATGAATACCCACATCAGGACGTCGGTGTCAGCGAATGGGGAAGCTGTAACTTTATGCACTCCCGCGGCGAAGTGCGAAGCTTCCTTAAGTCTGCCGCCAATTACTGGCTCAGTGAATACCATGCAGACGGTCTGCGTATGGATGCCATCAGCCGGATCATATACTGGCAGGGCGAACCGGCCAGAGGCGTGAACAACAATGCCGTAGACTTCATCCGGGAAATGAACCGGGGATTAAAGTCCATGCACCCGACAGCCATCCTGTCAGCAGAAGATTCCACCTCTTTTCCGGGTGTGACACATCCGGTCGAGGAAGGCGGACTGGGCTTCGACTACAAATGGGATATGGGCTGGATGAATGATACGCTGGATTACTTCCGGACCGGACCGGAATACAGAAACCGGGACTACCATAAACTGACCTTTTCCATGATGTATTATTATAACGATGCGTTCCTGTTGCCACTTTCTCACGATGAAGTCGTTCATGGAAAAGCTACGATCCTTCAGAAGATGTATGGGGATTATGATAACAAATTCCCGCAGGCCCGGGCATTTTACATGTATATGTATGCACATCCGGGCAAAAAACTGAATTTTATGGGCAATGAGATCGGTCAGCTCAGAGAATGGGATGAAAAAAGAGAACAGGACTGGGATATCCTGACCTATCCGGTTCATGATGCTTTTCATCATTTTATAAAGGATCTGAACCATCTCTATCTGAATCATACTTCACTGTATTCTCTGGATTATGCAAATGATGGCTTTCGGTGGCTGGACTGCCACCAGGAAGGGCGCTGCATCTATGCATTCGAACGGAAAGATTCCACGGAGCGGATTCTTGCTGTATTTAACTTTTCTGATCAGCTGCAGGAAAATTATGACCTGCTCATACCTGATTCCAAAGAACTGAAGCTTCTGATTGCAAGTGATATGGAACAATACGGCGGAACCAACAGATATCCGGAAAAAACGAAAAAAGCAGAAAATGGACTCTATACTTTCACTCTGAATCCATATTCTGCCGTATACTACCTGATAGACTAAAAACATAAGACTGCTGCAAAATCGAATAATGTTCTTCTGACATTATGAGATTCTGCAGCAGTCCAGTTTCCTGCAATTACATATAATCCCGCAATCCCTTCGGTATCTGCCCCAGTCTTGCTCCCTTTCCATACTTTCTCGCCGCATAGATGAATGCCTCTACATTCGCTTTCGGCGTTCCGATCGGCAGCTGGCACCCGGTATTCAGAATATATCCTGCCGGATTGTCCGCACATTTCATCATACATTCTTTACATGCTTCAATGACTTCGTCTATGGTTCCTTCTTTCATAACGTCAACCGGAGGAACATTTCCTGCGATCCGCATCCGGTCTCCGACCGCTGCTTTTGCCACCGCAAGATCCTCACAGTTATCAATGCTGAAGGAAAACAGTCCTGCATCCGCAAGATCACTCCAGATCGGACTGGTCTTGCCGCAGATATGCGCTCCCGGTCTGGAACCCATGATTTTTTCCGTTCCATCGATCAGTTTCTTAATATATGGAAGAGAGAATTCATCAAACTGCTTTTTGCTGATCACATCCATACAGGTGACCGGATCTGAAAAATTCGTTCCAACCGGTCCGAATTCATGATAAAATGCGTCAAACCACCGCAGGGAACACTCTACGGTCAGATCCAGAAGCTTATGCAGCATCTCGGGATTTTTTCTGGTATCCTTCAGCACCATTTCCACCGGTCGTACCGCAATCGCTGTCGAGATCGGTCCTGCAACGCTGGTCGTCATGCTGACATCCGGAAAACGGTCTTTCAGACGTTTTGCGCTTTCCAGGATCGGTGCAAGCACCGGATTTTTATACGGATCTGTGACTTCAAGCCTGTCAAAATCCGCATAATCCTTCAGAATATGCTCCTCCACATAATCAATTCCGTGTTCCGGAGCCCGCAGTTTTGATCCCAGCGCACCTCCGATCGTCTTAAGTCCAAGCCCCACGTTAAAACTGTCCAGCCCGAACTCTTCCTTTCTTCTTCGAATGACCTCGCTTTTTACTTCAAAGTCTTTCGCAAATTGTGTAGTTGTGAATCCAAAGATGTCTGCCATCGCCGGATCCGGAGCCTGAAGCGTATAAGGCTGATAATCTACTTCTTCTCCGGCATTGTAGGCTTTGATTCGCTCTGCCGCCGTCATCTCATCTTTCTGCTCACTCATCAGTCGTTTCAGTTCATCGTATTCCATAGGCACCTCCGTTCTCGTGCATATATGCCCGAACACATGTTATTTCCATATTTAATTAAAATGTTGGAAAGATCATACTCTCCGTAAAGATTCTTTCATAATTCTCAGTTTCAGCCAGTTCCATATATTCCATCCGGCATGCCAGTTCTTCCACTTCTTTCTTCACAGTTGCAGACATCAGGGACATATATGCACCCGTCTTGGAAGAATTTCCCACATATATCAGCTTATCTCCCACTTCCTCCGGAAGGATTCCGGTGCCGACCAGAGATTCTGCCGGAAGATGTGCACCAAACTGCCCCGCGATCATAACTTTATCCAGATCCTCCATCCGGATTCCCGCTTTATTTAACAGGGCAACGAAGCCGGAAAGAATCGCTCCTTTTGCAAGCTGTACCTGGCGTACATCCCCCTGTGTGACCAGAAGTTCCGGATTCTCATGCAGGATGAATTCCCGCTTCGTCCCGTTCAGGCGAATATAGGGATACCGATAATCATCTTCTTCCAGCTTTTCCTTTTTTACAAATACGCCCGTCTTCTTTACGATTCCGGTTCGCAGAAGCTCCTTTACCACTGCCAGAATTCCACTTCCGCAGATTCCTGCCGGTTCCTGCTCTCCAATCGTCTTAAGCTCAATGCCCTGTTCTGTGATCCGGACATCCTCGATCGCTCCTTCTGCTGCCCGCATACCGGAGCTGATATTCATACCTTCCAGTGCCGGCCCCGCAGCACAGGAGCAGCACAGCAGTCTTCCCTGGCTTGCAAGCACGATCTCTCCATTGGTTCCAATGTCAATAAACAGAACATTTCCCTTTTCTTTTTGAAGTTCACACACGTATGCTCCCGCCACAATATCCGCACCAATATAAGCTGACACCTGTGGAAGACAGTACAGTCTGGTATCTGCTGCCGCTTCGATCCCGATATCCACTGCCAGAAGCTTCTGTGCTTCTGTGAACTTGGGGCGATATGGCGATTTCCCGATGGATCTCGCATCCACACCAAGCAGCATGTGCATCATGGTGCAGTTTGCCGCTACATCGATCTCACGAATCGCATTTCGGTCCACAGAAGCTTCCATACAGGCTTCTCCAATCATTGCATTGATGGAATGGACAATTGCCGCCTGAAGCTCCTGAATTCCACTTTCCGGGTGCTCATACTCATATGTGATCCTGGTCAGTACATCCAGACCATAGTGCTTCTGTGCGTTGATCATAGAAGCATTGGCAAGTTCTTTTCCGGAAGCAAGATCGATCAGTGCAGTCACCACAGTCGTCGTACCGATATCGATCACAATTCCATATCCGCCATCATACGGATCTTTCTCAAACGCCGGCATATATCCCTTCGTCAGTACTTCATGCTTTCTTTCTTTCTGAAGAAGTTCCACGGTAATATCCCCCATTACTTCTGTCAGACAGGAAAGTCTGATTCCTGTACGAATTTCCTCCGGCTTCAGTAACTTTTCTTCCGTCTCAGACATGGCCGATACTTCTCCGGACAGAATCCTTACCTTGCATTTTCCACAGATTCCTTTTCCACTGCACGGATTGTCCACAAACACACCGGCATCCAGAAGTGTATTCAAAAGACCTGCTCCCGCCTCGCAGCGGATCACCTGGCCGGTCTGTCGTATTCTTATCTCTGCCATCCCTTATGCCTCCTCTTTCAGGCACTCCAGAATAGACTGCACATTCACAAGCGGAGACTTCATTCCCAGACCACAGGCCGGGGACAGAATATCAGAACCATGTTTCTGACAGCTTCTGGTTAACATCTTAACGCGCGCCGGATCTCCAAATTCCAGTGCATAGGTACTGACATTGCCCATCAGCACTCTGTCATTTAAGTGCTCTCTTGCCTCTTTCATCGGAACCACCGAATCAAAGCTCAGTACATTGCTGTGAAGTTCGTTTACCTCACGATAGACCGGTCGCATCTGTCCACAGATATGTACGATCGTTCCCATCTTTTCCGCCTGCAGAGCATCCAGCAGTCGGTTAATATAAGTCACTGCAAATTCTTCAAAGAACTTCGGTCCCAGGATCTCTCCGGTTCCGCTTGGATCAGAGATTGCGATCACATCGGCTCCCGCCTCTATCTGTGCACGTCCGAACGTGATCAGCTGATCGGTGATAAATGCCATATATTCATGTGCTTCTTTATTCTTTTTACGAAGCTCCTTATAGAAGATCACCGGTTCCATAACGGAACTGGCAGTACTGATCGGTCCGGTCAGATTGCCTACGATCGGCACGCCTGTCGTCTCTTCCTTCAATATCCGGATCGCATCCAGCACAACTTTCGCACGTCCCTTTGTGACATCAACCGGGGTCAGCTTATGAAACTCACCTACAGAGTCTATCACATACTCTATCACATGCGGTTCATATACCTTTGATCCCATATCAACCCTGGCTCCCATTTCTTCTGCCTCTACCGTCATACAGAACGGAACCCCATAATTCTCAAAACAGCCCTTTTCATATACCGCTTTCGCGAGATCTGCCATCTTTCGCGCATCGGTATGCGCCTCCGGAAGATAGACCTGTACCTCATCCATCAATTCGGCAGTCACCATATTCATCATGCCTCCCGGACAAATACATGCCGGACGGTCTGCCTTCTTTCCTTCCATGATCAGTTTCAGTCTCTCTTTTGGTGTTAACATGTCCTTCTCCTATGCAATATTTAATAATCTTTTCGCAAGTTTTACAGCTTCAACAGCATTCTGTGAATATCCGTCCGCACCGATCTTGTCCGCAAACTTCTGAGAGATCGGGCCTCCGCCGATCATAACCTTTACTTTGTTGCGAATACCCGCTTCTTCAAGAAGATGAATGACCGTCTCCATACCTCCCATTGTGGTCGTCATCAGAGTTGACATACACACAAAGTCAGCATTCTGTTCTTTTGCTGTATCTACAAACTGCTGAAGAGGCACATCTCTTCCAAGATCGATCATATTGAATCCTGCTGTTTCCAGCATGATCTTGACCAGATTCTTACCAATATCGTGTGTATCTCCTTCCACAACTCCGATCACTCCCGTGATCTTATCATCGTTTGCCACCTCCGGAAGATAAGGACGCAGAATGTCAAGTCCTGCATACATCGCATCAGAGCAGAGAAGAACATCCGTTACAAAATATTCTTCTTCCTCATACAGCTGACTGGCGCGGTTCATACCGTCTACCAGACCCTCCATAATGCCGTCAAATGCAGGATAACCTGCATCCAGATATTCCTGTGCAGCTTCTGCCACATCATCTTCTTCCATCTCCACAACGCCGTCTGATAATTTCTTTAATAATTCCTCTTTTGAGCTCATGTTCCTGCCTCCCACTCTTTATTTTAATATCACTTCTTTAAAAAGACCGTTTTCTAATTGATATCCTACATTTTTGATACACATCTGGCCCGCAAACTTTGCCTTTCCGATCATCTCGATACAGCCTTCTCCATAGCTCATCGGTCCGGAAAGCTTTCTGTCCTTAAGTTCCGCCTTTTCCGTTCCCAGAAGCGCAAATGTTGTCTTAGGACATAATAACATCAATGTCTTATCATCAGCAAGTATTTCCACCTTCTTCAGAAATTCATACGTAAACTCACTGACCACCTGTTCTGCCATCTTCGGTCCCAGAATACTTACGCCGCCGGAAGAATCTGCATAACTGATCAGATCCACATCATACTTCTTTGCTTCTTCCATGAATCTTAAGATCTGATCTCCCAGTTTCCAGAAAACTTCCTTCATAACTTCCGGTTTTTTGCGCCATCCCTTAAATACATATTTTGCATCAATCAACACATTCAGGATCGTAAACGGACCTGACACCTGAAGAACCACATGCTCTCCCTGATTTCTCAGTTCCTTACATGCCAGCAGTACCTCGTGAATCCTTCCCTTTGAAAAGTCCATCTCCGGAAGTTCCAGAAGCTCTTCCACGGAAGTGCAGATATATTCTTTTGCCCGTGGACCGGTCACCGCATTTCCATAATTGATGATTCCTCCCATAGCTTCCGCCTCAACCGTATGGCAGAACGGCAATTCACAAAACGATGCACCGTCATGCTCCTTCAAAGCCTTTGAAAGTCTCACCATGGAATCACAGTGCAGATATGCCTCCGGGAATGTTAGTTCCAACCCTTTCGTCACCTCTTCACTGATTCCGACGGAATTGCCATAGGTACAATAAAAATCTTTGATTTCTCCCATTCTCTTCTCTCAACCTCCTTTTTTATAAAAATAACGTTCGGATTGCCTGTTCTTTCAATTCACATCCAATCACGACGGCAACTGTGTCCTTCTTATCTCCGGCCGCAGTATCCATCTCCTTCATCGATACCGCTGACGGTGTATAATCAAAATGCATCCTTCTTCCGTCTGTGTCTTCAATGATTCCTTTTGCCCGTATCACCTGTCCATAACGTTCTGCCTTTAATTCCCGCAAGATCCTCATAAGATCTGATTCGGACATTGCCCTGATACCCTGTATAGATATGCTGGAAAACACCTGTTTTTCAGACCTTGGAAGAATCATGCCCACTTTTCTGTTCCTCTCATGATCTCCCGTCATCTCAACAAGCTCCAGCAGAGCATCGGAATACATCACCCTCCAGTCTTCTCCATATATGATTGCCTTTGGATTCATCTGCCGAATCCTTTCAATCAGACATTTCTTCTCTTTCACGGAAACAGTCTCCAGATGACTCAGCAGCAAAAGTCCCGCATTCCTAATCTGATCCTGATAAAATGCACCAAACCCATCTGCATATTCTTCCAATCCTGCCAGATCAACTACCGTAATCAGCTTCGTAATCGTAAGATCCACTCCATCTTTTTCCTTTGCCTGCATACATGCATTTACGATATCTGACAGCCGTCCTACTCCCGACGGCTCAATCACAATCCGGTCCGGCCGAAACGTTTCCGCAATCTCCCGGATTCCCTTTCGGAAATCGATCGCCAGACTGCAGCAGATACATCCGGAGTACAGCTCCTTTACCGGAACATCTTCCGGCATCATTCCCCCGTCCAGCCCGATATCTCCAAACTCATTCTCGATCACGACGGTTCTCCCTTCGAGAAGCGGTAGATATTGATTTATAAATGTAGTCTTTCCGGCTCCAAGGAATCCGGACACGATCTGTATCTCCATTCCATTTCCATCCTTTTTATCCTTCTCATTACGGCATTGCATACCTGATCTAGATTCCTGCTTCTTTCAGTCCCTTCGGCAGGCATCCTTTTCTGGCTCCTCTGCCATACTTTCTGGCAGCATAGATAAATGCATACAAGTTCTCTCTCGGAACTCCCGGCGGGACCTGACAGCCTGCTGCCAGTGAATATCCCATCGGACTGTCACTGCCTTTCTTCAGGCAGGTGATTACTGACTCTATCACATCGTCAATAGAACCATATTTTAACACTTCAACCGGCGGAACATTACCGGATATACTCATCCTGTTTCCAACACAGCGTTTTACTTCTTCCAGATCCTCACTGTTATCCACACTCAGCATCGTGAATCCCATCTCGATCAGATCTTCCCAGATTCCTTTCGTCTTCCCACAGATATGAGTCGTCGGCATCCTTCCCGTAATTTCCTTAATTCCATTTACCAGATCCTGCAGATGTGGTTTTTCAAATTCCAGAAACTGCTTTTTACTCAGTACACTGAGAGAAGCGGATGGTTCTGCGATATTGACAGGAAGCGGACCGAATTCCTCTGTCACCGTACGGATCCAGCTTAAGTTACACTGTACACAATAATCCAGCAGCCTGTGCAGTTCCTCCTTATGCTTTACCGTATCCCGCAGGATCTCATCCAGTCTCCTGATAGACGTTGCAGTCGTCATCGGCCCTGCAACTCCATTTCCCGCACCCCATCCGGGAAATCTTTCCTTTGACTTCCGGAAAGTATCGATAATTGCTTCCAGATTCGGACACTTATGAGGATCGATCACCTCCATGTCATCTAACTGTGCATAATCCTTCAATACATGCTCAGACACAAATCCCAGACCATTTTCCGGATAGCGCATTTTGGATCCCACAGCCTCTCCGATCGACTGAAGTCCCACACCAATCCCGATTGCTGCATTTCCGAATTCCTCGTGCATCTTCTCCATGATATCAAAACGAATCTCCAGTGAGTCCCGGTACTGCTGAAGCGTATATCCGTAAAGATCCGCAGTGGTATCCGATCCCACCAGACGATACGGTATATGATCCACTTCCTCTCCCTTGGCGTACCCGATCATACGCTCCATGACTGTCATTTCATCCTTTTGCTCTTTCATTTCCCGAAGGAGTTCCTCATAAGTCATAGTCTTTCCACCTCTTTCGTATAAATAATAAAAATCGGCACAGAAAAAGCAGCGTAATTGCTGCCTTTTCCCCACCGAAAAGTCCGTTCATATATAGCAGGTCTCCTGACTTAACTTCTCTCTCTAATCCCGCCTTCCCTGTATACCGGTGGCAACTGGGATTATCGTCCGTTTCACAGTAGAGCGGGCTGTCCCGGATTCTCACCGGATTCCCTTTTCAATGCACGTGCATCACTATATAGATTACTATGTATATAATAGCATAGGAAAACACCCATCACTAATTAGTAATTCATATATGATTATAGCTTTCATCTATAGCATTCCTTTTGGCATGTATCCTTTTCTGGCCCCTTTACCGTAAACTGCCGCCGCATTCATAAATGCGATCATATGCTCTTTGGAAGTTCCCACCGGTGTCGTACATCCCGGGCAGAGATTATATCCGCATGGATTATCTCCGGCTTGCGCAATACACCGTTTTACATGTTCTTCAATATCTTCGATCGTTCCATCTTTCAGCACATCTACCGGTGACAGATTGCCACTGATCGCAATCTTATCTCCATGCGCATCTTTTAACTCCTGCAGGCTTTCACAATTATCCACCCAGAAACCACTGACTCCGGCATCAACCACCTCCTGCCAGCGATCTTTGGTATTGCCACAGATATGAATGGATGTTCCCTGCTGAAATTCATTCATTCTCTGTACAGCCTGTTTCAGATAAGGCAGGAAAAACTCCTGAAACTGCTTCTTGCTCAGAAGATTCCTGGATGCCATCGGCTCTGACAGCATGAATTTTATTCCCAGCTTCTGATTCATGTCTTTACAACATTTTACAATACAATCCGTACTGAACTGAAGCAGACGATGAGCTCCTTCTTTATTTTTCACGGTTGCTTTTAAAAATTTTTCCGTTCCGATCAGACTGGCGGCCGTTGTCAGTGGACCCGCAAGACCACTTCCAAGAATTCTTTCTTCTCCAAATCGTTCCTGAAGCCGTTCAAATGATTCCACAATAATTGGAAATCTTCCGTCTTTTTCTATATTCACAAGTTCCATATTATCAATATCCGCAAAAGAGGTCAAAGCCGGCTCTGCAATATAGGACACATTCTTCTTTGGATACTCCAGTTTTGTTCCAAGCGCTTCTACCAGCGTTCTAAGCCCCAATCCCACTCCCATGTTATCCGCATGGAAATCTTCTGCAAGCCTTGTCTCCACTTCAACCATTGCATCAGCCGAAAAATAGTAATCACAGATATTGATTCCATACAATGGAGGAGCTGTTTCTCCGGCACTCAGAGAAGTCGGAATCCTGTCAACTTCTTCCCCTCTGGCATATGCCGTCACTCTTTCTTTCGGCGTCATTTCCGGTTTGATCAATTCCATCTTTATTCCCCCTAAACTCAACAAAACAACATCATAAATGGTACAGTAATGATAGAAAGCAGCGTCGACATCGCAAAAAGTTCAGACGCATAGACTGCATCCTTCCCGTATCTGAGTGCAAATAAACTTCCCGTTACCCCTACCGGACAGGAAGAAGCCAATATCATTACCGTTTTAATGACATTGTCTACCGGTAAAAAGTAAAACAACCCGATCAGCACCATTGGCATAACAATCAGCTTTACAAAGCTCAGCCAGTACAATCTGGCCTTTTTAAATGTATGTTTCAGATCTGCCTGTGCAATATTAATACCCGCCACCATCATGGCCATCGGTGTATTCATATTTGCAATCATTTCCAATGGTTCTTCAATAATCGCAGGCATCCGGATCTGCAGAAAAAAACATAATACACCGAAAATAATGGCAATGATTGTTGGTGATGTAAATACCTTTTTTAAAGATTTGACATCCATTTTTCCGGACATCACGATAATTCCATGCGACCATAACAGAAAATTGGCCAGGGCAACATATGCCGTCATATAAAACACACCATCTGCTCCAAATATTCCCTGTGCCATCGGGATTCCAATAAATCCGCAGTTCGAATACATGATCGCCACATGCTCAACTGCTGCATAATCCTGATTCTGTTTCCGCACCACAATCTTACAGATACACCATATCACCATAAATGATAAAACTGACAATACGACCGACACTCCCAATCCCGAAAGCAGGCTGGGGGTAAACTCCTTTTGAAATGAAGTAAATAGCAGAATCGGTGTAAACAATGTCAATACCAGATCCGACAGTTTCTTATTGATTTCCTCATCCACAATCCCTGTTTTGTAACTCATGACTCCTGCAAGTGCAAGGATTACCATTACCAGTGTTTTGTACAATGTAATTGAAGCCAGTTCCATGTTGTTCTCCTTTTCCTCTCACAGACGATGTTTTATTTTCAAAAAGTAAAAAGGACAGTCATTACCTGTCTGCCCTTTTTACTTATGAACACTTTCATCTGAACTAGAATGCAGGAATCTGAATTCCACCATTACTCTCAAAGTACTCTTTCAATGCGTCACAACGTGCTGCTTCTACAAGATCTGCCAGCCACTGTGCATCTGCATCTTCTTTTCTTGTAACAAATCCAAGACTGTAATCTGGTCCATCCTGAGATTCTGCAATATATTTTGTAGCATCCAGTCCTGCATTATACATATGCTGAGCAGCAAGTATAATCGCATCTACATCCGGAAGGGACTGTGGAAGTACGCTCATCTCAGCTTCTACAAACTGAAGGTTCTTCGGATTGTCTTTGATATCATAAATTGTCGGACTTTCTACTGTTTCATCGTATGTAATCAGTCCCAGATCCTGAAGCATCTTAAGACCTCTTGCCTGATTGGTAGCATCATTACATAATCCGATTGTTGCGCCATCCGGAAGATCCTCCACAGATTCCAGATTCTCAGAATACATTGCAAATAACGGATAGTGTGTATAAGGCTGAGCCATAACAAAGTCTGTACCGTTCTCTGCATTATAGCTGTCAAGATACGGCTGATGCTGGAACCAGTTTACATCAATACTTCCCTCGCCAAGAGCCACATTTGGCTGAATACTGTCATCAAAAGTTGTAACATCCAGTTCATATCCTGCTTCTTCTACACTTGCACGAATTGCCTCTACCATGTCAATGAAGTCTGCTCTGACACCAAGCTTGATTACCTGCTTTTCATCAGAACTTTCCTCTGTCGTCTCTTCTGTTGTCTCCTCTTCTGAAGATGAGCTTCCACATCCCATAAGCATTGTTACCGCCATTGCTGCGCATAATAATACGCTGATTAATCTTTTTTTCATACTTACCTCCTGAATAATTGTATATAAAAATAAGCAGATGCTTACTTCTATCATGGTTATTTAAGTTTTTTGTAGATCCAGTCTCCGAAATACTGGATAAATGCCACCAGAACAATCAGAACTACAACAATAGAATACATAATCTTCTGATTAAAATTCTGATATCCATATGTAAGAGCTACTGCACCTAATCCACCTGCACCGATTGCACCTGCCATCGCAGTCGCACTGAGAAGATTAATAACGCCAAGGCAAAGACCTGATATAATTGACGGTACTGCTTCTTTCAGCATTACTTTTACTACAATCTGTGTCTTTGAAGCACCAAAAGACTGTGCTGCTTCAATTAAAGCCGGATCTATCTCTTTGAAACTGTTCTGAAATATTCGTCCCATAAATGGTGTACAGGCAACGGTCAATGGCACCAGTGCAGCCGTTTCACCAATAGAAGTACCAACAACCAGTCTTGTAAAAGGAATAATTGAAATCATCAGGATAATAAACGGAAATGATCGAATCATATTTACAATAAAGTCCAAAACTCTGTTTACAACAATGTTCTCACACAGTCCGCCTTTTTCAGTTACAATCAGAGCCACTCCGATAAAAAACCCAAAAAAGGTGGAAAGAACACTGGAAATCACCAGCATTTTAAGTGTTGCTACGATTGCCGGTGCTATTAACATCTGACATATTTGAAGAAATGTGTAATTTTTCAGAGCCATTATTATTCTTCTCCTTCCTCATCTTTTTCTGCCATATTTGCATGAAGTTCATGCCAGTTCATATTTTTCTTATCCAGATACTGTTCAACCTGCTCCAGATGTTCATCATCAACATTAATTACAAAGATTCCCATCTTGTCTCCCTGATACTCCTGGATCTGTCCGTTCAAAATTGGAAATACATAATGAAGATCTTTTGACATCTTTCCAAAAAACTCCCCATCCTGAATTCCGTTTACCAGATGTGCAATCTGAATATTATGACCTGTCTGCGGAAGCTGCAGTCTCTCCTCGCCGAGAAGTCTTTGCAGAGATTCCGGTTGTCTGATAAAGATCTCCTTTACCGTACCCTCATCTGCAATTTTTCCATGCTCCAGGATACAGGCTTTATTGCAGGCTTTTCTTACAACTTCCATCTGATGCGTCACGATGACGATCGTTATGCCGATTTTCTGATTAATCTCCATCAGAAGGTCGAGAATAGAATTTGTAGTCTTAGGATCCAGAGCCGATGTTGCCTCATCACAAAGTAAAATTTTAGGATCCATAGTCAACGCCCTTGCAACAGCAACTCTTTGTTTCTGTCCACCACTGAGATTTCTTGGTCTGACATTCATCTTATCCGTCAGTCCAACCAGTTCCAGCAGGCTTTTTACCTTTTTATCGATCTCTTCCTTTGAATATTTCCAGCATTGCATCGGAAGAGCAATATTCTGATATACGGTCTCACGTTCAAGAAGGGAAAACTGTTGAAATATCATGCCAACATGACGTCTGAATTCTCTTAATTCTTTTTCTTTCATATTTTTAATTTCACAGCCATCCACCATAAGGCTTCCCTCCTGGTATGATGTTAATCCATTGATACAACGCAATAACGTTGATTTTCCGGCACCGCTGCGTCCTACCAGTGCATAGATATCTCCATCTTCTATGGTAAGATTAATATCTTCCAAAACACTGGTTCCATCTTCCCATACTTTTTTTAAATTCTTTATTTCAATCAATGTTCTTCCTCCTTATTCAACACTCTAACTATTTTATTGATAATCTCCCTTCATTTCATCATTTACTCTTCCAATATTCTCCAGCGTGATTGTGCACAATGCACAATCTGTACTTTTGATTTTTGTGCACTTATTTATATTATTAATAAATACACTGTGTATATTTGTATTATCTATAGTACTTAACTCCATATTACATTCACAATAACCGGTAAAATCCGCTCCTGCAGAAAAAAACACCCA
The DNA here is from genome assembly GCA_016295505.1 of Dorea sp. Lineage (GTDB taxonomy): Bacteria > Bacillota > Clostridia > Lachnospirales > Lachnospiraceae > Dorea_A. The sequence continues at coordinate 13,250 of JAEDLC010000007.1, read as the reverse complement.
TCTTTGCGATGAGTGTTTTCATTTTCTATTCAAGCATTTCAATAAATGCGGCCATTCTTGTATTCAGTTGTGCGACATCTCCCTGCGAGTAATCGGTAACCACATCCAGATAAGGAATGTGCTTTTCTTCATTGACAAAATTACGTACACTGATAGATTCCATATGTACAGAATGGCAGCCGGTCAGAATCATCTCCACGACACCATCGACTTTAAATTCATCAATCATTCTTCCCAGAAGTTCAATACGATGATCATTCGGTGTCATAATTGCACAGCCAATGGTGAAGTATTTTTCTGCAATCGCCTCATAAACATCCGGATTGTTCTCATCCACCTGCTTATCAATCACTTTTGCACCTGTACAGTTTTCAAAAGCTACTACTACACCACCGTTATCCTCGATTGCTTTCACCACTTTTTTGGAGTCACCTCCGATCGGGCATCCTGTGACCAGAATACGGGGTCTCTTTTCCCGCTTTGGTTTATTCTCGTACTCTTCCAGTATCTGCTTCGTCAAAGCATCAAGCTCTCCCGGAACTTTTTCTATCTCCAGCTTATATTTACTGCCATATAACACATCCAGAAGCTCCATCCCCATGATCGGTACAGGATCCAGCTTCATCACTTCATACAGCCGCTTTAAAGCACTTCTTCTGGCATTCTCCATACGAATTGCCCGTCTGATATCTTCTTCTGTAATGACAACCTGAAATTTTTCTTCCAGATAATGCTGCAGACGAATGATCTCCTGTTTCCAGAGTCCCAGTCCGTTTTTTGATTGTGTGTTCGGCAGTTCCATTACATATACATCTTTAAACTCCGAAAGCATCTCATACATTTTCTTTTTCCCATCACAGGTCGTCTCTCCAACAACCAGATCTGAGAAATAAAAGTAAGGACACTTATCCGAAATCGCAAATCCATAACTTGACTTGACAAGCGGACAGATGTTCTTGGGCAGAACCGTTTCTGCAATCTGAACCGTTTCTTCCGACGAAGAACACAATCCAACCGGAACTGCTCCCATTGCAACTGCTATTTCCCTCGGAAAATAGGAACAGTATGCTCCGATTACGGGAATCTGTCGTTCCTTGAATTCTTTAATCGTCAAAAACGACTTCTTTTTCTGTTCTGCAAACTCTTCAAATATTACAGGTAATTCTTTTATTACTTCCATTCTGTCTCTCCTCTAATACTATCACCTCTATTCTAGCATACGCATTCCTCAAATCCAATTTATTCTATGTACAAACCATCACTCTTCGATTAGGCACAATGCACAATTATTCCATATTTTCCTGTTCCTGCAGCACGATACTGATCATCAGCTGCCTTGCAATCTTCGGGTCATTGATATCTACTCCCAGTATCTCATTGATCTTGGATAGCCGGTATATCATAGTATTACGATGAATATACAGATGCTTTGATGTCATACTGACATTATTGCCATGCAATAAATACTCTTTCAGTGTATTGTAGAATTCCGTTCCTTTCACCTGATCTTCCTGTTTCAGACGATTCAAAGGCTGTTCCAGATAACGCGCATTTCCTATAAAAGGCGCTGCACAGGAACAGACAATCTGGATGTAATAATCATATTCCTGATGCAGATTCTTTTCCGCATGTGTCTTTTCTCCGATCCGGAGCGCCTGTGTAACCAGAAACTTCTTTTTTTCTATCAGATCAATATCATCAAATATTTCACTGACCGCACATACCATCTCGTAATTATCACACATGTCATTCAGCATGTAGATTAACTTTGCCTTCTGGTCTTCCATATAATTATCCGAAAATAAAGCAAATATGAGATTGTCCTTAATATATACAAAAGAATTCGGGTAAGTATCAATCAGACTGTTTCCTGCTTTCTGAAGCCGAAGCACATGATCTTTCTTTAACTTCAAAACAGCAATCATAAACGGCTTCATCACATAGGCATCATACATCTTCTGTATCTCTTTTCCCCGAAGCCCGTCTCTTTCCTCGCCTTCAAACAGACTTCTTGCAATCATCCGTCGGATGGTAGATGAATGATAATGTACCCTGACACCCTGCCTTTCAAAAATCATCCCAAGCGCCTGGCAAACGATGTCATTTACCTGACCAAAAACAGGCGCATCTTCTATGTCATCATCCTCCGGAATCAAAATGCAGAACCCCTCTGTATTTCCTTTTACTTCAATCGTATTGACCTCACAGTATTTTTCTTCTGCTTTCAAATGCAGGGATGACGCCTTCTCTCCGGTTTCTTTCACTTCCACACATTGAGATATCAGACTGATGATGGTATCATGTCTGTCCGCTTCTTCCTTCGAAACCGGACTATTTTCAGATAATCCAGCTGAAACAGCGAGCACCTTTCCTCCGATATCGACAATCACAAAGGATACTCCTGTATAATCCGCAATCATATCAATAATCTTCTGAATGTTGCATTCTGAACTTACCGTTTCAAACACTTTTCTATAACATATATTGATATCAAACTTTTTCTTCATGTGCACATGACCCCGTTTTTTGCACTATCTGCATACTACTTTTCATTATATTCAACGCAAAAAACCATGTCCAATCGGTATTGTCAATAATACGCACTGTTTATAGCTATCATCAATTAATCGTTTCAGAATTATCCCGGGTCAGATTCTTGATCCATTTGTAACTGAAGAACCGACTGACGGACATCGGTATCTTGATCACTTCATCGCTCATCAATATAACATACACGATCTGGACACTCGCATGGAACTTAAATGCCGCAATTGCTCCAAAGATAATCGAAAAGCACCACATTCCTCCAAGGTCCACGACAAGCCCGTATTTTGTATCTCCCCCGGACCTGAGAACTCCCACGATCAACGTTGTATTGATCGACATGCAGAGTGAAAAATAAGACATGACAAAAAACATGAATTTCATATATCCCTGTGCTTCTGCCGATAGTGTCATAAATCTGACTGCAATCGGAGAAGCAATCAGTATCATACATCCACCTGCCAGTCCGGTCAGAATGCTGAGTTTTAAGAACTTTCTTCCATATGCTTTTGCAAGCTCATACTGTTTTTCCCCAATCGTTTTCCCAAGATAGATTGCCGTCGCGTTCGATACACCAAAGCACACAACCAACGCCAGCTGTCTTGCCACCTGTGCAACCGAGTTCGCAGCTACTGCCGCACTGCCCAGATGACCGATAATTGCCGCGTTTGTCGATGTTCCTAATCCCCACAAAAGTTCATTGATAATCACCGGTACTGCATACGTCAGGAAATCTTTAAATAGAATTTTATCGACCTTTATCATGTCACGCACATGGAAATGTACGACTTTATTCCTGTTTTTTGCATACCAGATGACGATCAAAAGCTCCAGTATTCTGGATACCAACGTTGCAATTGCCGCTCCTTTGATTCCAAGTTCCGGAAATCCAAACAGACCAAAGATCAACACGGCATTTAACACAATGTTGGTAAGAAGGGAGATTGCGTATACCACCGTAGCGATCAGTACTCTCTCGATACTTCTCATGGTGTTTAGATAAATCTGTGTGATACACATCAGAATATAGGATAACGCAACGATTCTCAGATATTTCGCGCCTTCTGCAATCACCACTTTATCATTGGTGAAGATTCTTAAAAGTTGTACCGGACACACTTCTGCTGCAATCGTAAAAATGATTCCGGCAGTCACTGCCGCACTCATTGCCATTCCCATGATCTTCTCAATCGAACGGGTATCTTTCTTTCCCCAGTACTGTGCATTCAGAACCGTTGCTCCGGAATTAATCCCGAACAGGAATAATGTCATCACAAACTGAATCTGGCCTGCCAGCGAGGAGCCTGACAGTACTTTTTCTCCCACACGCCCGAGCATCAGTACATCCGTTGCCGTAACCCCCACATTAATCAGGTTCTGCAGAGCCATCGGTATAATCAGACTGAAAACATGTATATAAAAACCTCTCCAGTTGATATTTAGCTGATCCTCTTTTTCCCTTTCGGAAGCCCAATTCCCTATCATTTCTGTATCCCCTTTTTGCTCTCAAGCATACTTTTACGATTTTTCCTACGTTATGATATCAAAAGTAATGGGACTGTAAAACAGCCCCATTCTGTAACATGGATTCCATTATATCTTGTTTACCGCTGCTGCCAGATACTCATTGCTGACCTCCGAGAAATTTTCATTTTCAACGGCTTCTGCAAGTCCCGCATCAATCGGCATCTTTCCAAGCACCGGAATTCCCAGCTCTGCAGCCACTTCATCAATATGGCTTTCTCCAAATACGGCAATCTTCTTTCCGCAGTCCGGACATACCAGGTAACTGTAGTTTTCTACGATTCCAAGTACAGGAATGTTCATCTGTTCTGCCATATTGTACGCCTTTTTCACGATCATCTGCACCAGATCCTGTGGTGATGTAACGATGACAACTCCGTTCACCGGAAGTGACTGGAATACGGTAAGTGGAACGTCTCCGGTTCCGGGAGGCATGTCTACAAACAGATAATCTAGTTCTCCCCATGCCACGTCAGTCCAGAACTGTGTCACAACTCCTGAGATCACCGGCCCTCTCCAGATCACCGGATCAGATTCATTCGGAAGAAGAAGATTTACAGACATGATCTCCGTTCCATCCTTTGCAATACAAGGAAAGATCACTTCCTCGTTTCCTCCCGCCTTTTCATGAATTCCATACATCTTTGGAATGGAAGGTCCTGTAATATCAGCATCCAGGATTCCGACAGAGAATCCCTGCTCTTTCATCATTCTTGCCAGGGAAGCTGTTACCATAGACTTACCGACTCCGCCCTTTCCACTGACAACTGCAATTACATTTTTAATACTTGAATACTGATTGGCCGGCTTTTTAAAATCCTGTGGCTTGCTTCCGCAGGAATCTGCATGTGCACAACCGGCACAATCAGATGGAGAACATCCATTCTTCTGCTCTTCTGCCATAACTATCTACCTCACTTTTTAATCTTATTCTTCCACTGCTGCGATCAGTTCCACTTCGCATTTCACACCCTTCGGAAGCGTCTTTACTGCAACGCAGCTTCTGGCCGGTTTGGATGTAAAGTATTTTGCATATACTTCGTTAAATGCGGCAAAGTCTCCCATATCTGCCAGAAAACAGGTAGTCTTCAATACTTTGTCAAAAGATGTTCCTGCAGCTTTCAGTACTTCACCCAGATTCTTGCATACCTGCTCTGTCTGCTCTTCAATCGTCTCAGCCTCAACTGCATCTACTTCCGGATTGATTGGAATCTGACCTGCAGAATAGAATATTCCGTTATGAACATATCCCTGAGAATATGGTCCCAATGCTTTTGGTGCTTTTTCTGTTGCTACTACTTTCATAATATTACCTCTCCTTTGCAATTTCTAATAATGTTTCTTACCAGTTCTTCCACTGTTTTACATTGTACTACCTCTACAGCCGGGTTATCAATAGCTTTTTTCAGTCTCCCCATATAATCTGTCAGTTCTCTTCCGCTGTGACTGTACAGATACATCTGTGAATCCTGCTGACAGCGCATGCATAAAGTCCCAACTTCTACAGTGTACCGCGTATGATCATGTATTTCAACATTTTCTCAGATATCTCGATCAAAACGGAAGTTTTTCGTGTCCGGTTAATCAGGCAGATTTCAAATACACTTTATGGGCGTAGCGAGAAAATGTGAACAATTCTCCCCAATCAATCCGAGGTTTCGAATAAAAATATGGAGATCGACGGGCACTGATATGAAATTATTTAGAGAATGCCCAATTATGATGAAAATAAAATGAATGATTTCAAATGAACGTGAAAAAAGAGGATAAAAACAGAAGAAAATATTGTAAACACCCATCTGAATGCTCCCACCAGAAGTTGATATCCCTGTGCCGATCTTAATTTCCTCTGTTTTGCCTGTCATCATAACATAAAACGAAAGCCGCTGCTCCACAGATAAGTCAATCATCTGTTTTGCAACGGCACATCTTTATTTCTTCTTGTTCTTCTTCCAGTCCTTTTACTCTGCCACGAGTATCATCACAGACCTTGCTCCGATACATATCTGTTCCGACTCCAGTCTGACCGGCACTTCATGAATCTCATGCCCTTCCACGCCGGTATTGACCTCCACTGCCCACTGCAGATCGCCGGGAAGTTCCGGAAGTGTGATATTTACCGTCTCCCAGTATGCATTGACGGCAATATATACAATATCATCCTTCCCGCGTCTTTCATCATATCCCGCCATCATTGCAGCAACGACTCCTGAACCACTGTCATACGACGGATTCCATGCCTGCTCTCCGTGCAGACTTATTTCCGGAAACCCGCACAACGCTTTTTTACACTTGCCATACACTGCAACATGTCTCTTGCGAAAATGAATCAGATGCCGGAAAAACTGATAGATATCCTGATGCTCTTCCAGAAGTTTCCAGTTGAGCCATGATACTTCGTTGTCCTGACAATATGGATTATTATTGCCATACTGCGTATTACAGAACTCATCTCCTGCAAGAAACATTGGTGTACCCCTGCTGGTCATCAATACCGCACATGCATTGCGGATCATGCGGTATCTCAGGCGAAGAACCTCCGGGTCCTCCGTCGGGCCCTCCACTCCACAGTTCCAACTCCGATTATCATTGGCTCCGTCAGTATTGTCCCATCCATTTGCCTCATTATGTTTTTCATTATAAGAATACAGATCATACAGAGTGAATCCATCATGACAGGTCAGAAAATTCACGGATGCATTGTAACCCCGAACCGCAGGATCATAGATATCCGGGGATCCGATCAGACGAAGTGCTGCCTCTGATGCGCTCCACACTCCACCTTTCAGATATTCCCGCATATCATCCCTGTATCTTCCGTTCCATTCCGACCAGCGCCGAAATGCCGGAAAGTTTCCAACCTGATATAAACCGCCGGCATCCCACGCTTCCGCGATCAGCTTCGTATCCCCCAGGATCGGATCCTGTGCCAGCGCACGCAGAAGCGGAGGATTCTCCATCGGAGATCCGTCTTCATTTCTTCCGAGAATCGACGCAAGATCAAAACGGAACCCGTCCACCCTGTATTCTGTGACCCAGTAGCGCAGACAGTCCGTGATCATTCTCTGCACTACCGGATGATTGCAGTTCAGGGTATTGCCACAACCGCTGAAGTTATAGTAACTCCCGTCTGGTCTGAGCATATAATAGATGTTGTTATCAAATCCTTTAAATGAGATAAACAGACCATCTTCATTCCCTTCTGCCGTATGATTGAATACCACATCCAGGATCACCTCTATCCCCTGCTCATGCAGAGACTTTACCAGCTGTTTGAATTCTGTTCCTTCCCTGTTGTACTCCACCGCAGAAGCATAGCTGGTATTCGGGGCAAAGAAGCTTACGGTATTGTAGCCCCAGTAATTCAGCATTTTCTTTCCGTCTACAACCCGGTTCTCGCTCAGTTCATCAAATTCAAAGATCGGCATCAGTTCTACGGCATTGATGCCGAGATCTTTCAGATACGGAATCTTCTGTCGGATACCTTCAAACGTTCCCGGTGCCGTCACATCTTCTGCCATCTTTGTAAATCCGCGCACATGCATCTCATAGATCACAAGTTCTTCCATCGGAATTTTCGGAGATGCTTCCGTCCCCCAGTCAAAATCATCCCGCACCACCCGGGCACGATATCCATTCTTACTGATCTGTTTGCCCCAGACGCTCTGTCCGGTCACTGCCTTGGCATATGGATCCAGAAGGATGTGACTGCGGTCAAATAACAGACCCTTCTCCGGACAGTACGGGCCATCCAGACGGTACGCATATTCAAATTCCTCTACATCCAGTCCGAATACGATCATGGAATAGACATATCCGATCTTATAATTTTTCGGAAATGGTATCACTGCATATGGCTCCGACTCTTTTCTGTGATACAACAGAAGCTCACAGCTGTATGCACTCTTGGAGTGTACCGTAAAGCAGACACCTCCCGGAATTGCGGTCGCTCCATCCACCATATAATATCCGGGCCGTACCCCGAATCCATTGATCCAGTCCAATGGACCCATTTTTTTGTTCTCTTCTCTTTTCATTTGCTTCCCTTTCCCGACTACTATCTGACTGCATTCAGATAGTATACCGCAAGCTGCGTCCTGTCTCTTAACTCCAGTTTTTCCAGAATATTGCTGATATAATTTCGAACCGTTCCCTCACTCAGATATAATTCTGCTGCGATCTCCCGGTTACTCATTCCCTCTGCGACCAGAGAAATCACCTGCAATTCCTTCTCACTGATCTCATGTGCCTCCCAGTCATATACTTTCTTTTCCTGCAAAAGCCCGGGAAGCTTCGATATGATTTCTGTACCGAATACCGTCTGTCCGGTCTGCACCGCCTGGAGTGCCGGAAGAATGCTGTTATAATCCTGCTTCAGGAGATATCCCTTCACTCCATATTTCAAAGCCTTAACAATATACTCATCATCTGAAAACGTCGTCAGAAGCAGTATCTTTGCCTGCGGATATGCTTTCAGAATCTCTCTGGAAGCATCCAGCCCGCTCATATCTTTCATGCGGATATCCATCAAAAGAACATCCGGCCGATATCTTTCATACAGCGCAATGGCTTCTTTTCCGTCCGATCCCATTCCCTCTACCTGAACATCTTCATTCACCTCCAGGATCGTCTTTAATGCACTGGAAACCAGCATATCATCATCTACAATTACGATTCTCATTCATGTCCTCCCTGCTTCGGCACCGTGATAAAGATGCGGAAACCTTCTTTTGCCTGAAACTGTACTACTCCGCCGAGCATCCCGATCCGTTCTTTCATGTTCCGGATCCCGATTCCTCCCGTTGTATCCAGAATTTCCTTAAGCCGCTTTTGCGTCATCGTACTTCCGTTATCTTCCACCACCAGCTGATAGAGCCCCGGATGTTCCCGGACCTGTACCCGTGCGCTCGTTGCATTGCTGTGCTTCATAATATTATTCATCGCTTCTTTCACGATAGAGATAAAGCTGTACTTAATCTCTCTTGGCACATCATATCCCATATCATACTCCAGCTGCACCTCACAGAAGGTATATTCTTCCGCCAGAGATTCCAGCACCTCCTTCAGATTCACAGACTCATCATGAAGGTCATGTACACTCTCCCGCACACTGTTCATAGCGGCATTCAGCGTATCCTCCAGCTGATCCAGCGGTCCCTCCGTAACTTTTTGTGTATTCAGTGCTTTCAATGCCCCAACCATCAATATAGACCGAGACAGCATATGTCCTACATTGTCATGAATCTCTCTTGCGATCCGGTTTCTCTCTCTCAGCGTAGCTGTATAGATCTCATAATCCTGCTTTTCCAGCAGATTTTTGTTCTTCTCTTTTAATAACAGATTCAGTTCCGTGCTGTCATCTCTGATCTTCCGAAGCTTCGCATCCTGCAGTTCATATTCTTTTGTCCTGTACTGAATCAATGCAGTGACCATGCACCCCACTCCCAGATATACCAGAAGTGGTATCTGATCCGGCAGATAAGTCCGGATCAATCCCAGGCCCAATATGATCACAAACAGATACTGCCGGTACACAAGCATACTATACAGGATCAACGGAGTAAACAGCCACATCTGCGGACACACATATACTGCCGCCAGCCACCCGATACTCGTCATAAGCTGCACTCTTTTGCCTTCCAGAAATTCATTCATCCCTGCATAGATCACAGCCAGAAGAAATGCTGCCACCAGCTGTGCACTTACCGGCATTTCCATCAAAGCTATCATGCAATAGACCAGAATGATCGTCTGATCAACTATCTGTTTCATATTCTCTTCCTCAATCTTCATTGATAAAATGACATTTGTCACATTACTTGTGACTCCCGACACTTTCATTATAAACGGCAGAACTTTATACTACAAGTAACAAATCAGGTGAAAATGAATGGAGGATATCTTATGATTCACATTGAAAATCTTGTGAAACGCTATGGCAGTCTGGTAGCACTGGATCATCTGAATCTTGACATCAGAGAAGGAGAAATCTTCGGTCTGCTTGGTCCGAACGGCTCAGGAAAGACAACTGCGATCAACTGCCTGCTGGCGCTTTTAAAATACGACAAAGGGACCATCACCATCTTTGGGAAGGAGATGCATCCTGACAGCTATGACATCAAAAAGGACATCGGTGTCGTCATGCAGAATGTTGCCGTATTCGATCAGATGACCGTCTGGGAAAATATCGATTTTTTCTGCGGTCTGTATATCAAAGATAAGAAAAAACGCCTGGAACTTGTAGAAGAGGCCATCGCATTTACCGGTCTGGAAGACTATCGGAAGATGCGTCCGAAAAAGCTGTCCGGCGGTCTTCTGCGGCGTCTGAATATTGCCTGTGGTATCGTGCACAAGCCAAAACTGATCATTATGGACGAACCAACCGTCGCTGTAGACCCGCAGAGCCGCAACCGCATACTGGAAGGTATCATAGAACTGAACCGACAGGGTTCCACGATCATCTATACTTCCCATTATATGGAAGAGGTTGAGCAGATCTGTACCCGCATCGCGATCATCGATCATGGGCAGGTACTTGCAACCGGAACAACCGAAGAATTAAAGAAAATGATTAAAACCGGTGAAACCATTACCATCGAAGCCATTGCACTGGATGAGATGACTTTGTCCGGACTCCGTGCTCTTCCGCATGTATTCGGACTTACCTATGAAAATCAGGTACTGAAGATTAAATGCAGTGATGCAAGACACAATCTTGTGCGAATCCTGAATTACCTGCAGGAACATGATGTATCATTTGGCCGTGTATTTTCGGAGCTTCCGACTCTGAATGACGTTTTTCTGGAAATCACCGGAAAAGAACTGCGCGATTAGACGGGAGGGATATCTATGTTACATTTACTGAAATACCGATTCCTCCAGATTATCCGGGAATATTCCGTTATGTTCTGGTCGCTGGCCTTTCCGATCATCCTTGGAACCTTTTACTATCTGTCCTTTGGCAACATCGGACTTGCCGGAACCGGAGAGACCAGCTGGGACTCTGTCCCGGTCGCTGTCATCACGGAAGATGATACATCTGATTATGCACTTGCATTTTCTCAGTTTCTGGCGGAACTTGATGGAGACATGCTTAAGATTGAAGATATTTCTTCTGAAAAAGAGGCCATTGATGATTTAAAATCAGGAACCATACAGGGTATCTATTACGTAAAGGATACTCCTTCTCTTACTGTAGCTGAAAATGGGATCAACGAAAGCATCCTGACTGCACTTCTTGATACCTATCGCCAGAATTCCAGACTGCTTCAGAAGATTGCCATCACACATCCGGAACGGATCACTGACGCCCTGAATGCCGTATATGATTATCAGAGCTTTACCAAAGATACTTCTCTTGGCGGAAAGACTCTGGATTCGACCGTACAGTATTTTCTGGCACTGATTGCTTATGCATGCCTAAGCGGGGCATTCCTCGGCGTACGGTTTGCCATGGACGGTCAGGCAAACCTCTCTGCCCTTGGTGCGCGAAGAAGTATCACTCCTACCCACAAACTGACTCTGATTCTGATCGACATGCTGGTCATTGTTGCCGTTCATTTTGTGGATGTTCTGCTCCTGAATCTGTATATCGTAAAAGTACTCGGTTTCAGTCTCGGAGACCAGACCGGCACTCTGATTCTGATCAATCTGATGGGCAGTCTGATCGGCGTCTGCATGGGCATCGTTCTCGGCTGTGTCAGCAGACTCTCTTTAGGTGTCCGCATGGGGCTCTGCGTCGCACTGACTTTGTTCCCCGGATTTCTGGCAGGCCTGATGTTCGGGAACATGAAAAACATCATCGAAGCCAATTGCCCGGTCATCAACCGGATCAACCCGGCTGCTGTACTGAGTGATGCATATTACTGCATGAGTGTATACAACGATTCTGCAAGATTAACCCGTAGCCTGATCATACTTGCAGTCATGAGTCTTCTCTGCCTGATTGTTGCATTTCTTGGAGTAAGGAGGGAACGTTATGACAGTATTTAAGGGATTTATGACCATTACCAGACAGAACCTGAATATCGTATTCATGTATGTCGCTATCTTTCTTGCGATCTTCATCATGGTTGAAAAGACAGGTGTTGGAGAATCTACCTCCACATTTCAGATGGAACGTCTTGAGATTGGAGTGATCGATCGGGATCAGAGTAAATTGTCCAGAGGTCTGATGCAATATCTGGATCAGTATCATACCGTCAAAACGATTCCGGATGACAAAGCGGCACTTCAGGATGCCATGTTCTATCGCAATATCTACTATGCTGTCATCATTCCGGAAGATTTTGAGACCAGTTGCCTGGAAAACGGAGAAAAACTGCCGGTAACAAAAGTCCCCGGAAGCAGCAACGGATATTATGTAGACCAGCAGATCAACACTTTCCTGAACGAGATCCGTATCATGACCTCCGGCGGATATCCTCTGGAAGATGCGATAGCAGAAGTCTGTGCATTAACTTCGGAAACTTCTGATATCACACTTCTCGTTGATAAAGATCACAATGGCGAGATGCCGGGGCATGCATACATGTATCAGTTTTTTCCTTATATCCTGATGTCGATTCTGTGTTATGCCATTGGTTACATTATGATATCTTTCAAAAAACCGGATCTGCAGAGACGAATCAATTGTTCTGCCGTATCTATCCGCAGCCAGAATCTGCAGATTATTCTCGGATACATCGTCATTGGGCTGGCTTTATGGGGTCTCTGTATCCTGATGTCTGTCATCCTGTACAAGAATTCCTTCCTTCAGGATTCTAACAGTTCTTACTATATCGTGAACTGCTTCTGCAATATGCTGGTATCACTGGCACTTGCCTTTCTGGTGGGAACGCTGATCAAAAAAGATGACCTTTTAAGCGCAATCGTAAATGTGATAACACTCGGAATGTCATTCACCTGTGGCGTATTCGTATCCCTGGACATCATGGGCAGAGGAATCAAGACCTTTGCACACTTTCTTCCGGTCTACTGGTACGAGGTCAATAATCAGCTGCTGGCTCACAATACAGTGCTCCATTCGACACAACAACGGTCTCTCTTTGTCGGATATCTGATTCAGATATTATTCGCTGCCGCTATCCTGTGTGTCGCACTGGTCATCACCAAATGCCGACAGACAGAATAAAAAGGAAGTGCTGCAAAATAGCACTTCCTTTTCTTCTTTTACTGGCACA
>JAEDLC010000074.1 GCA_016295505.1 Dorea sp. | reverse complement strand
ATTGAAGATAAAGAATTTATCATCTTCGTAGGACCATCAGGATGTGGAAAATCTACAACACTTCGTATGGTCGCAGGTCTGGAAGAGATTTCTTCCGGTGAACTGAAGATCGGCGATAAGGTTGTAAATGATGTAGAACCAAAAGACAGAGATATCGCAATGGTATTCCAGAACTACGCTCTGTATCCACATATGACAGTATACGATAACATGGCATTTGGTCTGAAGTTAAGAAAAGTACCAAAGGATGAGATCGACAAGATGGTTCGTGAAGCTGCTAAGATCCTGGATCTGGAACCACTGTTGGATCGTAAACCGAAGGCTTTGTCAGGTGGACAGAGACAGCGTGTTGCTATGGGACGTGCTATCGTACGTAATCCTAAGGTATTCCTTATGGATGAGCCTCTTTCAAACCTGGATGCAAAACTTCGTGGACAGATGCGTGTTGAGATCTCCAGATTACATCAGAGATTAGGTACAACTATTATCTACGTTACACATGACCAGACAGAAGCTATGACACTGGGAACCAGAATCGTAGTTATGAATGCCGGTGTTGTTCAGCAGGTAGATACACCTCAGACACTGTATGATCGTCCGTGTAACCTGTTCGTTGCAGGATTTATCGGATCTCCGCAGATGAACTTCGTAGATGCAACATGTAAGGTTGTTGGCGACAAGGTATACCTGGTAGCAGGACCTTCAGAGATCGAGCTTCCACCTGCAAAAGCTAAGAAGCTGATTGATGGCGGATATGCAGGAAAAACGGTTGTACTTGGAATTCGTCCGGAAGATGTACATGATGAGCAGATGTTCATCGAGGCTTCTCCGAATACTGTAATCGAAGCTAAGATCCGTGTATACGAGATGCTTGGTGCAGAAGTATTCTTATACTTTGATTATGAAGGATCCAGCATGACAGCAAGAGTTGATCCTAGAACAACTGCAAGAACAGGTGATACTGTTAAGTTTGCACTGGATGCTGAAAAGATTCATGTATTTGACAAAGAGACAGAACTTACAATTACAAACTAAGATATATGCAATGAGGCCAGACGCAGATGCGTCTGGCCTTTTCGGTGTATAGACGGAAACAGATTCCGAAAATGCAGGAAATCAGGCTGGCAATTTTTTCTTGTCGTATATATTTTATCTGGTATAATGTATGCATAGCATTCGTAAAAATTGTGGAATGCGATATAAAGAACAGGAGGTTGGGACGTGTTATCGAATCAAATATTGCATAAGGCGCTGCAGGATATCAAGAATATCGCTGGATGTGAGTGCGCGGTCTGGGATGCAGAAGGGATCTGTGTGGTCATGACCAATGAAAAGATGACGGAGTACAGCAGCAACGCGGCCGAAGCCTGGGAGAAAGCCGGAACGATCGATGAACTGATTCGGGAAGATCTGGGAATGTTTCTGGTCTATGATGACGATGAACTGGTCTATGTACTGGGACTGAAAGGAGCTGGTGCGCAGACACAGATGGCAGGAAGAATGGGGGCCAGTCAGATCAAGAATCTTCTGTTCGCGTATAAGGAAAGAATGGATAAGAATCGGTTTATTCAGAATCTGCTGTTGGACAATCTGCTGCTGGTTGACATTTATAATCAGGCCAAAAAAATGAAGGTTCCGGTGGAGACAAGAAGAACGGTATTTGTAGTGGAGCCTAAGAATGAGGAAGACAGTCTGGTTCTGGAAACGTTAAAAGGATTATATGCGGTCGGAACAAAGGATTTTGTTACGGCTGTTGATGAAGGACATACGATTATCGTGAAATCGCTTCAGCCAACAGATGGATACCCGCAGCTGCATCAGATGGCAAGAGAACTTGTGGATACCTTGAATGCAGAAGCAATGGTAAGCGTCAGAGTTGCTTTTGGCACGATTGTTGATGAGCTGAAAGATGTATCCAAATCTTATAAAGAAGCGGATATGGCGCTTGAAGTAGGAAGAGTATTTTATACAGAGAAGAAGATTCTGGCATATAATGAACTGGGAATCGGAAGACTGATACATCAGCTTCCGTCTTCACTTTGTGAAATGTTCCTGAAAGAAGTATTTGAAGGCGGAGAAGTGAATCATTTTGAAGAGGAAGAACTGACAACAGTATATACTTTTTTTGACAACAATCTGAACATATCTGAGACGGCAAGAAGATTATATGTCCATCGGAATACACTGGTATACAGGCTGGAAAAGATTCAGAAAAAAACGGGATTAGATGTCAGAGTGTTTGAAGATGCATTGACATTTAAGATAGCCATGATGGTGGCAGATCACATGAAGTATATGAAAGATTAGGAGGAGACAAGACATGGTGAAATTATACGACAAGGGAGTCTATCTGCTGAATGGAACAGAAATTGTCGAATGTCCGCAGGAGGTTGCTGCGAAAACAGGAAAAGAAGTGTCACAGGAGGAAGCTGCGAGGAATACGATGGCATATCATATTCTGGCGGACCATAATACTTCCGGCAATATGGAAAGATTACAGATTAAGTTTGACAAACTGACCTCTCACGATATTACATTTGTAGGGATTATTCAGACAGCGAGAGCATCAGGATTAGAGAAATTTCCAATTCCATACGTGCTGACAAACTGTCACAATTCTCTGTGCGCGGTTGGCGGAACCATTAATGAAGATGATCACATGTTTGGTCTTACCTGTGCGAAAAAATACGGCGGAATCTATGTTCCTCCGCACCAGGCAGTCATTCATCAGTTTGCACGCGAGATGCTTGCGGGTGGCGGCAAGATGATTCTGGGTTCTGACAGTCATACCCGTTATGGTGCACTTGGCACAATGGCGATGGGCGAAGGCGGTCCGGAGCTTGTAAAACAGCTGTTGAATAAGACATATGATATCAAGATGCCGGGGGTAGTGGGAATCTACCTTGACGGCGAACCGATGAAGGGCGTCGGCCCTCAGGATGTCGCACTTGCAATTATCGGGGCAACGTTTAAAAACGGTTATGTGAATAATAAGGTTATGGAATTTGTCGGTCCGGGTGTTGGTAAACTGAGTGCGGACTTCCGTATTGGCATTGATGTTATGACAACAGAGACCACCTGTTTGTCTTCTATCTGGAAAACAGACGAGAAGATTCAGGAATTCTACGAGATTCATGGAAGAGCAGAAGATTATAAAGAACTGAATCCTGGAGCAGTTACTTATTATGATGGTATGGTATATGTCAACTTAAGTGAGATCAGGCCGATGATCGCGATGCCGTTCCATCCGTCTAATGTATATACCATTGACGAGGTAAATGCAAATCTGGAGGATATTCTTCATGATGTAGAGCAGAAAGCGCTGGTAAGTCTGGATGGAGCAGTTGATTATTCCCTGCAGAGTAAGATTGTAAATGGAAAATTATATGTGGATCAGGGAATCATTGCAGGCTGTGCCGGTGGTGGATTTGAGAATATCTGCGCGGCTGCAGATATTATTAAGGGACACTATATTGGCTCTGATGAATTTACATTCAGTGTATATCCGGCAAGTACACCGGTTTATATGGAACTGGTGAAGAACGGAGCGGTTGCGGATCTGATGGAAGCAGGAACAATCGTGAAAACTGCATTCTGTGGACCTTGCTTCGGGGCAGGAGATACACCGGCCAACAATGCTTTCTCTATTCGCCATTCTACACGTAACTTCCCGAACCGTGAAGGTTCCAAGCTGCAGAGCGGGCAGATTGCATCTGTTGCACTTATGGATGCACGTTCTATTGCAGCAACTGCTGCAAATAAGGGCTTCCTCACACCTGCAACAGCAATGGATGTAGAATATAAAGGACGCAAATATCATTTTGATAAGAATATCTATGCTAACCGTGTGTTTGACAGTAAGGGTGTGGCTGATCCGTCTGTTGAGATCAAATTTGGTCCGAATATCAAGGACTGGCCGGCAATGCCGGCGCTGGCAGAGAACCTGCTTCTGAAAGTCGTATCTGAGATTCACGATCCGGTAACGACAACGGATGAATTGATTCCTTCCGGAGAGACATCTTCTTATCGCTCCAATCCTTTGGGACTGGCAGAATTCGCATTGTCCAGAAAAGATCCGGCATATGTGGGACGTGCAAAAGAGGTTCAGAAAGCGGAAAAAGCAATTGAAGCAGGGCAGTGTCCGCTGGAAGTTCTGGAAGAGCTGAAGCCGGTTATGACAAAGGTAAATGCGGCTTATCCGGAGATCGGAAAGGGTAATCTGGGAATCGGAAGTACAATTTTTGCTGTAAAACCAGGTGATGGTTCCGCAAGAGAGCAGGCGGCCTCCTGTCAGAAGGTGCTTGGCGGATGGGCGAATATTGCCAATGAATATGCAACAAAAAGATATCGCTCTAATCTGATCAACTGGGGAATGCTTCCATTTATTACAGAGGAAGATCATGAGCATCTGAGTTTCAAAAACGGAGACTATATCCTTGTGCCTGAGATCAGAAAAGCAGTGGAAGCGAAAGCATCCGAGATCAAAGCATATGTGGTTGGAGAGGAACTGAAAGAAATCACATTAAAACTTGGCGATATGACGGATGCAGAGAGAGAGATTATCTTAAAAGGATGTCTGATCAACTATTACAGAGGATAAAGGATATCATTAAGGCTGCGATAAAAGCATCGCAGCCTTTTTTCTACATATTTTTATGATAATATGAAAATGAATGCAACAGTTTACTGCTTTTTGGACTCTAATAAGTATAAGGACTGGCAGTGCGAAGTGAAATATCAGGAAAGGCAATCCGGCAGGGAGGGAAGGGTATGAAATGTGATGCAAAGACATTTGCCAGGATGTATGAAGAAATCTATGCAGATCTGTATCGATACGCTCTGTGTATACTGAGAAACCAGCATGAGGCAGAGGATGCGGTCAGTGAGGCGGTGATATCGGCTTATGAAAACATCCAAAAGCTCAGGGCACAGACGGCTTTTAAAAGCTGGATGTATACGATCCTGACAAATATATGTAAAAAAAGATTGAAAAAAGCTGCGAAGGAACTACATAATGTGTGGGAAATACCAGAGAAGAATGAATTATGTGAAGAACCGGATTACGGAAGAGATGCAGAAGTTCGAAAGGCATTCTTTGTCCTGTCTGAAGAAGAGCAGATGATCATAGGCATGTCGGTTTTTGGTGGATACAATAGTGCGGAGATCGGGAAGATATTGGGTATGAATCCCAATACTGTCCGATCCAGGAGGAGCCGCGCTCTTCAGAAGATGAAATGTGTTCTGAGTTAGAGGAAGGAGGCTGTGCCATGAATAAGAATGAACAGAATGTGATTGATCAGATACGAAAAGGAGCAGAAGAGATAGAAGTTCCGGATCGTTTGAAACCGGACCAGATCCGGGAACTTCTGGAAAACAGAAAGCAGAAAAAACGATTTCCAATTTCCCGGATCGGGGTTCTTGCAGCAGCGTGCGTTGTCGTGGTATCAGGAATCCTGTTGTGGACAGATCAGCGTATGGGACAGAAGAACGGAGATACCGGGCAGAATGCAGACAGTCAGATAAGCGCGAGTAAAGAACTTGCTATGGCTGAAAGTTATGATCAGATCTATCAATATGTAAAATCCTATCAGGATTCTATGATGACCAGAGAGGCGGTTACGTATGATCTGGGGATTACAGAAGAGGCTTCGCTGGATTCAAGTGTTTCCGCGAATGGCTTCGGCATGAAGCAGGAGTATGGCAATTCGGGAGATTATTCGCAGACGAACGTCAGACAGGAAGGGGTCGATGAAGGTGATATCGTAAAAACAGACGGGATATATCTGTATGTTGTGGAAGAAAATGGATACGTGGTGGATATTGTCTCAGTAAATGGCGGAAATATGGAGAAATGTGGAAGTGTCACGCTTGAAAAAGAATGCACGATTCGGGAAATCTATCTGGATACAGAACGAAAAAGAATGGTGCTGATCTCAGAACAGGACTATATGACGGCAGACGGGGGAACAGTGGAGACAGAGGCGTTGACCTATGATATTGCGGATGTGGCGGAGCCGAAAGAAATTGGCCGTATGTCTCAGAGTGGAAATTACAATACATCCAGAATGGCAAATGGGTATCTCTATCTGTTCAGCACATATTATGTGAATAGTCCGATTGTCAGAGAGGATCCATCAACATATGTTCCGCTGATTAATGAAAAGGAGATGGAGCGGTCGGATATCTGTCTTCCACAGGTGTCTCAGGGCTGCATGTATGAAGTGATCACATCGATCGATATTGCGAACCCGGATGAAATCTGTGACAGTACAGCGATTTTCAGCCAGGGCGGGCAGACATACGTCAGCAATCAGAACATTTATTATTATGAAACGCAATGGGAAGATTCCGACAGATATACGACAACTGTCCGGAAGTTTGCATATCAGGACGGAAAACTGGAGGGAAAGGCACAGGGAAGCTTTGCCGGATATCTGAATGATACCTTTTCTATTGACGAGTACCAGGGAAAGCTGAGAGTTGTGACGACAGATGGCGACACCAATGCAGTCTATGTGATGAATGAAAGTCTGGAGATCACCGGGGCTATAGAAGATCTGGCAAAAGATGAAAGGGTATATTCAGCCAGATTTATTGGAGATACCGGATACTTTGTTACTTTCAGGGAGACAGACCCGCTTTTCAGTGTAGATCTGTCAGACCCGGAAAATCCGAGGATTATCGGAGAACTTAAGATTCCTGGTTTCTCGGAGTATCTGCACTTCTATGGCGAGGACAGATTGCTTGGGATCGGTATGGCTGCGGATGAAAACACAGGAGCAACGGAAGGGGTAAAGCTTACGATGTTTGATATCTCGGACCGGACAGATGTAAAAGAAGAAGCAACGTATGTGATAGAAGATGCCTATGGAACAGATGTGGCGTATGATTATAAAGCAGTTCTGGCTGATCCGCAGAAAAATCTGATTGGATTTGCCGCCTATGGAATCAGAGGGGAAGACTACTACCTTTTTACCTATGAAGAGGAGACGGGATTCGTCTGCAGACTACAGGAAGAAATAAACGGAAATTCTTCCGGCGGAACCAGAGGCCTGTATATAGGAGACACACTGTATGTAATACGGGGAAATGTGATTGAAGCATATGATCTTGCAAATTCTAAAAAATCCGGGGATATCATATTGTAGAAATTGAAAAAATATTTTTAAAAAATCAGAATATTTAACAATTGTAATCAAATTATAAATTAATAAAAAGAAAATAGAAAAGTAGTGTTGACAAATGTGAACGGGAGTGATATTATATAATCAATCCAAAGGAAACCAGTTATAAATCATGAAAAGGATTCCTGACGAGAAAGGGAAGCTTGATAATATCATAAAGTTAGTGTTTATAGTTTGAGATCGGATATTTATATCTGCTAAGGAAATATCAGAAGATATGATAGTATGAAATCATTTGGTACAGCATCGAATGATTTATGAAAATAATTTTACTGATACAGAAAACGGATAGAATATCAGATATCATTTCCGGAAATATCTTAAGCCATATATCATATATCAAAAAATATTGGGTATCGGATATTTGTATAAATATCAGGTGTTTAAAAGTAAGATATAAGAATATGAGTAAGAGAGATTATGAGAAATATAAATGTAAATATTAAAGTTATGGTAAACAGTATTTATAAGTGGAAAGAATTATATTCATATGTCGGTGAGTATGATGAATGATTGGAAATAAAAGAAAAGGAGGCTTAATCCATTGGACAACGTTTCAGAATTTAAAAATCAATATGTTAGTGGTATGGCAAATAGTTCCCGTAGAGTAAGCCTTAACCATAGAAGATAGGAACCGGTGCGAAAGAATAGAAAGAATAAATCGGAGTAGAGAAACCGGATAAAATATATAGATAAAGATTTGCAGACATATTGAGTAAGTATACCACATAAAAATTCGATTATTTGAAAATGTGTAAAGAAACATTCGATAATATATTTGAGAAGATTCGTTTATTAGAATATAACGAGAAAAGGCATTGGGAACATTTGAATATAGAATGAATCCTCCGATTCGTGTAAATGAATATTATAAAATTGAATAAATAAGTGGCCATCATAATTGAAGAAGATTATGATGGCTATTTTAATTCCAGGGGATTAAGATGGGAAGAGTAGTATGTAGCTATAGCAGGTATGTCAAGTTATGAGTTTGTAACTTTTGTAATATATTTTTAACATTTTTAGGAGGATATTTTGACAATAGGAAGACCATATGATAAACTTATATAAGTAAAAATGTAAGTTCACATGTTAGTTTAAATATATTATTGAGGTGAGAAGTTTGGATAAATATGAATATCGGGTAAAAACAGAGCAAATGTTGGAACATTTGGAGAAGAAGGAATATAAAAAAGCAATGGATATCGCGGATACAATAGACTGGAGAAGGGTCAAAAATGTATCTATGCTGAATACAGTCAGTGAAATCTATGAATATAATGGGGAGCTTCAGAAAAGCAGGGATGTTCTTTTTATCGCGTTTGACCGTTCGCCGGGAAGCCGTAAGATTGTTTATCGCCTGGGAATTCTTGCGTTGAAGCTCAATGATATCAGTGAAGCTACGGACTGCTATGAAGAGTTTGTAAAAATTGCTCCGAAGGATCCGAACCAGTATATTTTAAAATATAAGATCTTAAGAGCGCAGGGAGCTCCGTTGACGGAACAGATTGCGGCAATGGAAGATTTTAAGAAAGCAGAATATATTGAAAAATGGGCGTATGAGCTTGCCAAGTTATACCATGAAGCCGGAATGACAGCAGAATGTCTGGAAGAGTGTGATGATCTGATTCTCTGGTTCAGTGAAGGAAAGTA
>JAEDLC010000073.1 GCA_016295505.1 Dorea sp. | reverse complement strand
CAGTAAACAGTTTATTAAGATCAGAGGTGCCAATGAGCATAATCTGAAGAATATAGATCTGGACATCCCAAGAGATTCGCTGGTGGTACTCACCGGACTCAGTGGTTCCGGAAAGTCATCTCTTGCATTTGATACCATCTATGCGGAGGGGCAGAGAAGATATATGGAATCACTGTCTTCTTATGCACGGCAGTTTCTTGGACAGATGGAAAAACCGGATGTGGAAAGTATCGAAGGATTATCTCCGGCAATTTCCATTGATCAGAAATCCACAAACCGGAATCCGAGATCTACCGTCGGAACCGTGACGGAGATCTATGATTATTTCCGACTGTTGTTCGCCAGAGTCGGTATTCCGCATTGTCCGAAATGTGGAAAAGAGATCAAAAAACAGACAGTTGATCAGATGGTGGATCAGATCATGGAGCTTCCGGAGAGGACAAAGATCCAGCTTCTGGCTCCGGTTGTACGGGGAAGAAAAGGAACGCATGCGAAGCTTTTGGAGGGAGCGAAAAAAAGTGGGTATGTCCGTGTACGTATCGATGGAAATCTGTATGAATTGTCAGAAGAGATCAGTCTGGATAAAAATATCAAGCATAACATTGAGATCATTGTAGACCGTCTGGTGGTAAAGGAAGGGATTGAGCAGCGACTGACAGATTCTATTGAAAATGTACTGGCTCTTGCAGAGGGACTGATGATCGTCGATGTGATCGGTGGAGAATCCATTCATTTCAGTCAGAGCTTTTCCTGTCCGGATTGTGGAATCAGTATTGAAGAGATTGAACCGAGAAGTTTCTCGTTCAATAATCCTTTTGGTGCCTGTCCGGAATGTTTTGGTCTTGGATATAAGATGGAATTTGACGAAGACCTGATGATACCGGATAAAAGCTTAAGCATCAGTGAAGGGGCAATCGCGGTCATGGGATGGCAGTCCTGTACGGATAAAAAAAGCTTCACATATGCGATTCTGGACGCTCTCAGTAAAGCGTATCAGTTTTCGCTGGACACTCCGTTTGGAAAATATCCAAAGAAGATTCATGATGTCCTGATGCATGGTACGAACGGAAAAGAAGTAAAGGTGCATTATAAGGGTCAGCGCGGTGAAGGTGTGTATGATGTCGCGTTTGAGGGTCTGATCAGAAATGTGGAACGCCGTTACAGAGAAACTTCTTCTGAGGTGGTCAAAGCCGAATATGAAGAGTTTATGCAGATCACACCATGTCATGCATGTGGAGGGCAGCGATTGAAACCGGCAGCGCTTGCGGTTACCGTTGGCGGAAAAAATATCGCAGAGCTGACAGACATGTCGATCGAACGTCTGCAGAGATTCCTGGATAAATTAAAGCTGAATAAACATCAGATGATGATAGGCGGACAGATTCTGAAGGAAATCAATTCCCGAATCCGGTTTTTGATGGATGTAGGTCTGAATTATCTGACACTCGGACGTGCGACGGGGAGCCTGTCAGGTGGAGAGGCACAGAGAATTCGTCTTGCGACACAGATCGGTTCCGGACTGGTAGGGGTTGCATATATTCTGGATGAGCCGAGTATCGGTCTTCATCAGAGAGATAATGATAAGCTTCTGGGTACGTTAAAACACCTGAGGGACCTTGGTAATTCAGTCATTGTTGTGGAACATGATGAGGACACGATGCGGGCTGCTGATTATATTGTGGATATCGGACCGGGAGCGGGTGAACATGGCGGAGAAGTGATTGCGACGGGTACGGCAGAAGAGATCATGGCGAATGAAAATTCCATAACCGGAGCATATCTGAGCGGAAGAATCCGGATTCCTGTTCCGGAAGAGCGCAAACAGCCGACCGGGTGGCTGAAAGTGATCGGAGCAAGGGAAAATAATCTGAAAAACATAGATGTGAAGTTCCCGCTTGGAGTTCTGACCTGCGTGACAGGAGTATCCGGTTCCGGAAAGAGCTCCCTGGTCAATGAGGTGTTGTATAAAAGACTGGCCAGAGATCTGAACCGTGCGAGGTGTATTCCGGGAAAACACAAAGAGATACGTGGAATTGATCAGCTGGATAAGGTAATCAATATCGACCAGTCTCCGATCGGAAGAACGCCGAGATCCAATCCTGCGACTTATACCGGAGTCTTTGATCTGATTCGTGACTTGTTTGCGGCAACGCCGGATGCAAAGGCACGTGGCTACAAAAAAGGAAGGTTCAGTTTTAATGTAAAAGGCGGACGATGTGAAGCCTGCAGCGGAGATGGAATCCTGAAGATTGAGATGCATTTTCTCCCGGATGTGTATGTGCCATGCGAGGTATGTAAAGGAAAGCGTTATAACAGAGAGACGCTGGAAGTAAAATATAAAGGAAAGAGCATCTATGATGTACTGAATATGACGGTGGAAGAGGCATTGCATTTCTTTGAAAATGTCCCGAGTATCCGAAGAAAGATGGAGACGTTATATGATGTGGGATTGTCATATATCCGGCTGGGACAGCCATCTACCACATTGTCCGGAGGGGAGGCGCAGCGAATCAAGCTGGCAGCGGAACTGAGTAAAAGGAGTACGGGAAAGACGATCTATATTCTGGATGAACCGACGACCGGACTTCATTTTGCCGATGTGCATAAGCTGACGGAGATTCTCCATCGCCTGTCAGAAGACGGCAATACAGTAATTGTGATCGAACACAATCTGGACGTGATCAAAACGGCAGATTATATTATTGATATTGGTCCGGAAGGTGGAGATAAGGGCGGCACTGTCATTGCCCAGGGAACACCGGAAGAAGTAGCCCGGAGTCCGGTTTCCTATACCGGAAAATACATTGCTTCCATGCTTCAAAGGCAGGAATAGAAGTCAGAATTCTGCGATCGTCATTTTGTTACAGGGATGCAAAGATTTCGTCATATTGTAATATTTCTTTTAGAAAGCTTCATAAAGATTTAAGCAAAATAGGGCTTTTTATTTTAAAGGAATTTGATTATAATGGAACGTGCATTCAGGAAGATGCATTGTGATTAACAATACGAAAGATAGGATATAGATAGCAAAATGAAGGGAGAATAAGCATGTCAGTTGATATTGGAATTGATTTGGGAACAGCCAGTGTTCTGGTATATGTGAAGGGCAAAGGCGTAATATTAAAAGAACCATCAGTGGTGGCGTACGACAGAGATACCAATGCGATCAAAGCAATTGGTGAGGAAGCAAGACTTATGCTTGGAAGAACGCCGGGAAATATCGTGGCAGTCAGACCTTTAAGACAGGGTGTAATTTCGGACTATACAGTTACAGAGAAGATGATAAAGTATTTTGTTCAGAAAGTGTTGGGAAAACGTACATTCAAAAAACCAAGGATCAGTATCTGTGTTCCGAGCGGAGTAACAGAAGTGGAACGTAAGGCAGTGGAGGAAGCGACTTACGCTGCAGGTGCCAGAGAAGTGAATCTGATCGAGGAACCGGTTGCAGCGGCGATCGGTGCAGGAATCGATATATCAAGACCGTGTGGCAATATGATCGTCGATATCGGAGGAGGTACCTCTGATATTGCGGTGATCTCTCTTGGAGGTACAGTTGTCAATACTTCTCTTAAGCTGGCAGGAGATGATTTTGATGAAGCGATCGTGCGATATATGCGAAAGAAACATAATCTTCTGATCGGAGAAAGAACAGCGGAAGATATCAAGATTAAGATTGGTACGACGTATCCGCTGATTGAGGAAGAAGCGATGGAGGTCCGTGGACGGAATCTGGTCACAGGTCTTCCGAAGACCGTGACTGTTACGTCTTCCGAGACAGAAGAGGCACTGCGTGAGACGACCGGTCAGATCGTGGAAGCAGTAATCAGTGTGCTGGAACGTACACCGCCGGAGCTTTCTGCCGATATTCTGGATCGCGGGATCGTACTGACCGGAGGCGGTTCCATGCTTCGCGGAATGGAAGAACTGATTGAAGAGAAGACAGGTATTAATACCATGACGGCAGACGATCCGATGAAGGTGGTTGCGATTGGTACCGGAGAGTATGTAGAATTTATGGGTGGGCGTAAAGATTTTTAATGGACAGTATAAAAGGATATGTAGAGCACATTGTATATCGGAATGAGGATAACGGATATACAGTTTTTCATCTGGAAAATGATGATGGAGAGATGACCTGTGTCGGGAATTTCCACTATATTGAAGAAGGAGAACTTCTGAAACTTGACGGTGAGTATACGACACATAAGATGTATGGCCTGCAGTTTGCGGTGGAATCTTCAGAAGTGTGTGAGCCGGAGGATCTGGTTTCCATTGAAAGGTATCTGGGATCCGGTGCAATCAAAGGAGTCGGAACTGCGCTTGCGGGAAGGATCGTCAGGAAGTTTAAAGAGGATACTTTCCGGATCATAGAGGAAGAGCCGGAAAGACTGGCAGAGATCAAGGGCATCAGTGAGCGCAAGGCCCGGGAGATTGCCGCTCAGGCAGAAGAAAAAAAGGATATGCGCCAGGCAATGATATATCTGCAGAAATATGGAATATCGACGACTCTGGCTGCAAAAATATACCAGCACTATGGGCGAAATGTTTATCGTGTGATAGAAGAGAATCCATATCAGCTGGCTGATCATGTATCAGGAGTTGGATTTAAGACCGCTGATGAGATTGCGTCAAAAGTTGGAATTCATACGGATTCTGATTATCGCATTCGCAGCGGTATTTTCTATACACTTATGCAGAGTGTGAATGAAGGGCATATCTATCTTCGTCAGAACGTACTTCTTTATCGCGCGGGAGAATTGCTTGGAGTTGAGATCCCCGATATGGAAAAGTATCTGATGGATCTTGCGATGGAAAAAAAGATTGTTATGAAACAGGCGGAAGATGGCAACAGGATATACGCATCCCGCTATTATTACATGGAGCTGAATGTAGCCAGAATGCTTCATGACCTGAATATTTCCTGTGATGTGGCAGAGGATCATATGAATCGAAGGATTCAGGCAATCGAAGACAATACGGGACTGCATCTGGATGAGATCCAGAGGAAGGCAGTCGTGGAGGCGGCACGCAGGGGAATTATGGTATTGACGGGAGGACCGGGAACGGGAAAGACAACGACGATCAATGCGATGATTCATTTCTTTGAAAGCGAGGGCATGGATATCTATCTTGCGGCGCCTACCGGGAGGGCAGCAAAGCGTATGACAGAGGCAACCGGTTATGAGGCGCAGACGATACACCGTCTTCTGGAGGTCAGCGGTAATCCGGAAGATGAGAATATCGGAGGATTTCAGAGGAATGCTGAGAATCCGCTGGAAGCGGATGTCGTTATCATAGACGAGATGTCAATGGTTGATCTTCCGTTAATGTATGCACTGCTGGGAGCAATCATGCCGGGGACAAGGCTGATTCTGGTGGGAGACCGCAACCAGCTTCCGAGTGTAGGACCGGGAAGTGTATTAAAAGATATCATCGACTCGGGATGTTTCCCGGTCGTGATGCTGACAAAGATCTTCCGGCAGGCCGGAGAAAGTGACATTGTCGTAAATGCACATAAAATTAACCGGGGAGAAGAAGTGGTTCTGGATAATAAGAGCAGAGACTTTTTCTTTTTGAAAAGGCAGGATCCCAACATGATCATCAGTAATGTGATCACACTGATCCAGAAGAAACTTCCCAAATATGTGGATGCGAGGCCTTACGATATCCAGGTACTGACACCAATGAGAAAGGGCGTTCTTGGAGTGGAACGGCTGAATCGTATCCTTCAGGAGTATCTGAATCCGCCGGAAGCAGGCAAAAAAGAAAAAGAATATTCGGACCGGATCTTCCGGGAGGGAGATAAGGTCATGCAGATCAAGAACAATTATCAGCTGGAATGGGAAATCTCAACCAGATATGGAATGACTATAGACAAGGGACTGGGAGTTTTTAACGGCGACATGGGAATTGTTCGTGAGATCAATACATATGAGGAAACGGTAACAGTGGAATATGATGAGAAAAAGAAGGTAAAGTATCCGTATCATCTTCTGGAGGAACTGGAACTTGCTTACGCTGTTACCATACATAAATCTCAGGGGAGTGAGTATCCTGCGGTTGTGATTCCGCTTCTGCAGGGACCCAGACAGCTGTATCACAGGAATCTGCTGTATACGGCTGTGACGAGGGCAAGAAAATGTGTGACACTGGTGGGAAGTGATACCGTGTTTCAGGATATGATTCACAACACCAACGAGCAGAATCGCAATACAAGTCTTGCCGAGCGAATCCGGGAAATTGGATGAAAACATTTTTTATAAAAACAGCAGCATTACTGTGGCCGGAAGTATGTCCGTTCTGTCAGAAAGTATGCAGAACAGGGATCTGTGCTTCCTGCCGCAGAATGATCGAAAAATTAAGAGTTCGTGAGCCAAGGTGTATGCAATGTGGTAAACCGTTGCGACATATGGAGCAGGAATACTGCCATGACTGTATGCATACACATCACTATTATGAGAAGGGAATCAGTCTGTGGATACACAGACCACCGGTCAATACGTCTATCTATCAATTCAAGTATCACAATCAGAGAAGATATGGAATCCGTTATGCAGAAGAAATTGTTAAAATTCATGGAAAAACGATTCTGAGCTGGGATCCGGATCTGCTCATTCCGATTCCATTGCATCCCAAAAGAAAAAGAAAACGAGGCTTTAATCAGGCGGAAATTCTGGCAAGAGAATTGGGCAAAAGACTCAGTCTGAATGTTGATTCGATAAGCCTGATCAGAAAACTGAATACAGATCCACAGAAAAAGCTGGGGCATGCTGAGAGAAAAAACAATCTGAAGAAGGCTTTTTTTCTGCAGAAAGAACTGAGCGGAGTGAAAAATGTTGTCCTGGTAGATGATATTTATACGACGGGAAACACGATCGATGCGGCAGCGAAAGTCCTGAAAGAAGGCGGAGTTGAAAAAGTCTATTTTTTAACTATAAGTATTGGACAAGGATACTGATATTTGTTATACTGAAAATAGTGTTTATATGTGAGTTTTAAGACCTTGAGGTGAATATATGTTAGATGAAGAAAGAGTAAAGCTTATGACCCGACTCGCACTCTATGAACAGACGAAAGGGCAGGAAGATTTTAAAATCAGCGCGTACTACCGCAAAGATTATGCAAGCCTCCATGTGATATGCTCACTGATCAGTGTGACGATCGGATATGCATGTGTTGTGGCACTTGTGGTGCTTGCGATGTTTGATTCTCTGATGGCAAAGATGTCAAATGGATTGATTCTCTTTTTACTGTTGGTTGTATTTATTGGATATGTGGTTGTTATGTGTATTTATGCAGGATTATCCAGTTTTATTTTTAACCGGAAGCACAAACAAGCAAGACAGAGAGTGAAGAAATATAATCATAATCTGATTAAATTACTTAAGATGTATGAAAAGGAGAATGAATAAATGAATACGATGTATGTGATTCGTGGAAAGCTGCAGGAATTTTATGCGGAAAAGTCAATGATAGTCAATAAATTGCTGCAATTTGTTCTGGCGCTGGTGACATTTACGGTCATCAGTCATAATGTCGGATATATGAAGGCTGCGGCAACTCCGGTTGTATCACTGGCACTGGCAATTGTATGTACCTGCCTGCCGCTGATTATGACGGTTGTCATGGCTACGGTTTTGATATTGGTTCATATGTATTCTGTTTCTTTGGGGATTCTGGCAGTAACAGCTGTGCTTTTTCTGGTAATGTATATTTTTTATCTGCGCCTGACTCCTAAGATGGCACTGCTTGTATTACTGACTCCGCTGGCGTGTGCGCTTAAGATTCCCTGTGTGATTCCGATCGCAGCAGGACTGGTTGCGACTCCGGTCAGCCTGATCGCAGCATTTTGTGGTACGATTGTGTATTATATGATGGAATATGTAAAAGCAATAGCCGGATCTACCGAAGGAAGTGGAAGTAAGGCGCTGCTTTCCCAGATATCAGCATATGTAAAGCAGGTGTTCATGAATAAGGATATGTGGGTGATGATATTTGCATTTACGGTGTGCTTCTTTCTGGTATTTGCACTGCACAGAATGGCGGTAGATCATGCATGGAAAATTGCGATCATCGCGGGGGCAGTTGCAAATGTGATTGTGATCGCTGTGGGAAGTGTTGTTCTTGGGCTTAAAGTATCTTATCCTTCTCTGATCCTCGGAAGCGTGCTGGCTGTTCTGGCAGGACTTGTTCTTGAATTTTTCTTCTTCTCTGTGGATTATGCGAGAAGTGAGAATCTTCAGTTCGAGGATGATGAATACTTTTATTATGTTAAGGCAATTCCTAAGGTATCTGTAACAACGCCGGAAAAGACAGTAAAGAGAATTAATGAACGGCAGGAAACAGAGATTATTGATACAGAGGAAGTCAGAAGAATGGCAAAAGGAACTTCTGAAAAAAAAGCTCAGCCTGCGAAAAAGAAGAGTGTTCGTGTAAGTAAAGCGAATCCGGGGAATAAGCGTCCTCCCAAAAAAGGACCTGTTGCGAAAAAGCATGATATGAAAGAAGTAGATAAGATGCTTCTTACACAGAGTCTCAGAAGAGATCTGGAAGGAAAAGAATAATATTTTTTGATAATAATGTGTGTATGTCTGAACACATAAAGGAGGTGAGAGACAGAATGATGATATCTGAATTTACAGAAAAATATAACTTATATTTCCCTGATATAAAATTGACGGATATTATAGAAGTTCTGATTCTTACATTTCTTATCTATCAGGTGATGGTCTGGATCAAGAATACGAAAGCATGGATGCTCTTAAAGGGAATCCTTGTTCTGGCAGTGTTTATTCTGATTGCAGCTGTCTTAAACATGCATACGATATTGTATCTGGCCAAGAATTCAGTTACGGTTATGGCCACGGCAGCAATAGTAGTATTTCAGCCGGAACTGCGAAGAGCCCTGGAAAAACTGGGAGAAAGGCAGTTCCTGCCTTCGGTTGTCCCGTTTGAGACGAGCAGAGAAGCACGTTTCAGTGAAGAGACAAGAGAAGAGATGATCCGGGCAGCTTT
>JAEDLC010000072.1 GCA_016295505.1 Dorea sp. | reverse complement strand
CTCATGCACGGTTTGATGAGGGGAGAGAGGGCAAAGCCCTCTAACCTACTCTACTGTTATGTATTCATGCATTTAACAGCTTTTGTAAAATCTGATGCAAATACTCTTGACAGTAGCACCTGTGGTGGTATAATAAAAACAAACATATGAATAAGTGTTCATATGATAAAACGAAAAGCTGTCATGGAGGAATGAAACTATGAAAAAAACGTATAAGATTGATGTGGATTGTGCAAACTGTGCCAATAAGATGGAGGAAGCTGCGAAGAAGACTTCCGGAGTCAAGGATGCAACCGTGAACTTTATGGCACTTAAGATGATCGTGGAATTTGAGGAAGGACAGGATCCGAAGGCAGTCATGAAAGAGGTTCTTAAGAACTGCAGAAAAGTGGAAGATGACTGCGAGATATTCCTGTAGAAGCCGGAGGAGATAACTATGAGCAGGAAGCAGAAAAAGGTTCTGATACGGATCATTCTCGCGGCGGTGCTGCTGATCGTATTATCACAGGTGCCGGTTACGGGATATCTGAGATGGGGCCTGTATATGATCCCGTATCTGGTGATCGGTTATGATATCCTGAAAAAGGCAGGAAAGGGAATCCTGAACCGTCAGGTGTTTGATGAGAATTTTCTGATGGCGGTAGCAACGGTAGGAGCGATACTCCTTGGAGACTATGCGGAAGGCGTGTCTGTTATGCTGTTCTACCAGATCGGAGAACTGTTTCAGAGCTGTGCAGTTGGAAAGAGCCGGAGAAATATCAGTGATCTGATGGATATCCGCCCGGATTATGCCAATGTTGAGCAGGATGGAACCCTGGAACAGGTAGATCCGGATGAAGTGGAGATCGGCTCTGTGATCGTGGTTCAGCCGGGTGAAAAGATTCCGATCGACGGCGTGATTCTGGAAGGAACGACGACGCTCAATACCAGTGCACTGACCGGAGAAAGTCTTCCAAGAGAAGTGCGGGCCGGGGATGAAGTGATCAGCGGATGCATCAATATGACCGGTGTGCTGAAGATTCAGACGACAAAGGAATTTGGAGAATCAACGGTATCGAAGATTCTGGATCTGGTGGAGAATGCAAGTTCCAAGAAGTCCAGATCCGAGAACTTTATCTCAAAATTTGCCAGATATTATACACCTGCAGTCTGCTACGGAGCGCTGGCGCTGGCAGTCCTGCCGCCGCTTGTGCGTATGCTGGCCTTCGGGCTTCCTGCACAGTGGGGCGACTGGATCTACCGTGCACTGACATTCCTGGTTATCAGCTGTCCGTGTGCGCTGGTCATCAGTATTCCACTGAGCTTTTTTGCCGGAATCGGCGGGGCAAGCAGGGAAGGTGTGCTGGTCAAGGGCTCCAATTATCTGGAAGCGCTGGCACAGACGCGATATGTGGTATTTGATAAGACGGGAACGATGACGCAGGGTGTATTTGAAGTCAGCGGAATTCACCACAGCACCATTCCGGAAGAACAGCTTCTGGAGTATGCGGCGCTGGCGGAGTGCTCTTCTTCGCATCCGATCAGTAAGAGTCTGCAGAAGGCCTACGGGAAACCGTTAGACAGAAGCAGGGTGACGGAGATTGAAGAGATCAGTGGTCACGGCGTCATTGCGAGGGTTGATGGAATTCCGGTCGCTGCCGGTAATGCGAAACTGATGGAGAGCCTGAAGATAGAATGTCAGGAATGTCATGAGACAGGAACGATCGTCCATGTCGCAGTGGACGGACGCTATGCCGGACACATACTGATCTCAGATCTGTTGAAGCCGACGGCGAAGGAAGCGATTCGGGATCTGAAAAAAGCAGGCATTACAAGAACGGTCATGCTGACCGGTGACAGTCAGCGGGTTGCAGACAGAGTAGCGGAAGAACTGGGAATCCGGGAAGTCTACAGCGAGCTGCTTCCGGCAGATAAGGTGGAAAAGGTAGAAGCACTCCTGGAGCAAAAAAGTGCGAAAGAGAAGCTGGCTTTTGTCGGGGATGGTATCAATGATGCACCGGTATTATCCAGGGCAGACATCGGGATTGCCATGGGTGCGCTGGGATCAGATGCGGCGATCGAGGCGGCAGACATCGTACTGATGGATGACGATCCGAAGAAGATAGCCAAAGCGATCCGCATCTCCAGAAAATGTATCCGTATCGTGTATGAGAACATTTATTTTGCAATCGGTATCAAACTGATCTGCCTGTTTCTGGGAGCGGTCGGCATTGCCAATATGTGGGTGGCCATCTTTGCAGATGTCGGAGTGATGGTCATTGCGGTGCTGAATGCGATCCGGACATTGTTTGTAAAAGAATTATAATAGAGGTGACGATATGGCAAAACGAGAAGAAAACTGTGAATGCTGTGATACCTTTGAAGTACATGAGAATCTGCTGGAGATCGTGAATGAGACGATGCCGGAAGAGACGGAGCTCTATGATCTGGCTGAGCTGTTCAAGGTGTTTGGAGATTCCACCAGGATCCGTATACTGTTCGTCTTGTTTGAGGCGGAAGTGTGCGTGTGTGATCTGGCAGAGGTACTCCACATGACGCAGTCTGCAATCTCACACCAGCTTCGGATCCTGAAGCAGAGTAAGCTGGTAAAAAGCAGAAGAGAAGGGAAATCGGTGTTCTATTCGCTGGCAGATGATCATGTGAGAACGATCATTGCGCAGGGAAGAGAGCATATCGAAGAAGAGTAAAAAGAAGAATTGTAATTTGTCGGTTAAGTGGGCGTTGCAAAATAGATGAGCAATCATTTATTTGCAATGCCCACTTTGATATTCTCGCTATGGGATATCCGGATGGTAATAACGATGTGTGACTGGAAATTTATCTTTCCGGAATGAGAAGTGTGGGGATCTCGTTAAGGGAAAATTTCCCGGGTGCATCGCAAGAAAAATGATGCAGTATAGATTGACGAATGAAATAGAAAATTATATAATACATATACCGGGTATAGGTATATAAAATGCTGTAATCTGAAGTGAGAAAACCGGAGAAAGGGAACATTATATGGAAGAGAAAGAATGTTGTCATAGAAAAAAAGTGCGTTCCGAAGAGGAGTACAAAGATCTGATCCACCGGTTAAACCGGATCGAAGGACAGGTTCGGGGAATCAAAAAGATGGTGGAAAAGGATGCGTACTGTCCGGAGATTCTGGTACAGGTATCTGCGGTGAATGCGGCACTGAACAGTTTTAATAAAGTGCTTTTGTCCAATCATATTCGTACTTGTGTTGCGGAGGACATCCGGGAAGGAAATGATGAGACAATTGATGAGCTGGTGAAGGTACTTCAAAAACTCATGAAGTGATGATGCTGCAGAAGAGGATATCATGGACACATATAAAAAGAATGGAAAGAAAGGAAAATAGGATGGAACAATATATCGTAACGGGGATGAGCTGTGCGGCCTGCAGTGCGCGGGTGGAAAAGGCAGTTTCGAAGGTCCCCGGAGTTCACTCCTGTTCCGTGAGCCTGCTTACGAATTCCATGGGAGTCGAAGGTACGGCATCCGAACAGGAGATTATTGCTGCCGTGGAGGCAGCCGGATATGGTGCGACAAAAAAAGGTACTTCCGGTACTGCGGACAGGGCCGGAACCGGTGGAAATTCAACGGCAGCGGAAGAGATGTTAAGAGACAGGGAGACGCCGGCGCTGAAAAGGCGTCTGGTCGCATCACTTGGATTTCTGATTGTGCTCATGTATAGTTCCATGGGACATATGATGTGGGGCTGGCCTCTGCCGTCGGTACTTGACGGCAATCATGTGGCGATGGGGCTGACCCAGATGATTCTTGCAGCGATCATCATGATCATTAACCAGAAGTTTTTTATCAGTGGATTCAAAGGACTGATTCACCGGGCTCCGAATATGGATACACTGGTGGCTCTTGGGTCGGGCGCATCCTTTGTGTACAGCACGTATGCGCTGTTTGCGATGACGGACGCTCAGGTAAGGGGAGATATGGCAGGTGTCATGGCGTATATGCATGAATTTTACTTTGAATCAGCGGCTATGATTCTTGCGCTGATCACGGTTGGTAAGATGCTGGAGGCCAGATCAAAGGGAAAGACGACGGATGCCCTGAAGAGTCTGATGAAGCTTGCGCCGAAGATTGCAACTGTCATAAAAGATGGAGAAGAAAAAGTGATTCCTGCGGAACAGGTGAAAAAGGGAGATATCTTTGTGGTGCGGCCGGGAGAGAATATACCGGTAGATGCAGAAGTTGTGGAAGGAAGCAGTGCGGTAAATGAGGCGGCACTGACCGGAGAGAGTATTCCGGTAGACAAAGAACCTGGAGATTTTGTTTCGGCAGCGACATTGAATCAGTCAGGCTATATCAAATGCAGGGCTGCAAGGGTCGGAGAAGATACGACTTTATCGCAGATCATTCAGATGGTCAGTGATGCAGCCGCTACCAAAGCACCGATTGCAAAGATTGCAGACAGGGTATCCGGTATCTTTGTTCCGCTCGTAATCTCGATTGCGGCAGTTACGATCGTGGTGTGGCTTCTTGCCGGACAAAGTATCGGATTTGCTCTGGCAAGAGGAATCTCTGTGCTGGTGATCAGCTGCCCGTGTGCACTGGGACTTGCAACTCCTGTGGCAATCATGGTGGGCAATGGCATGGGTGCAAAGCACGGAATCATGTTCAAGACAGCCGTATCCCTGGAAGAGACGGGAAAGATACAGATTGTGGCACTGGATAAGACGGGTACGATCACCAGCGGAGAACCGGTGGTGACGGATCTGATCCCGTCAGAAGGGGTCTCAGAAGAAGAACTGCTTCGAATGGCGTATGCGCTGGAGAAAAAGAGTGAGCATCCGCTGGCGGGTGCAATCCGGAAAAAAGCGGATGAACTTCAGATTCCGTCCGATGAAGTGACAGAATTTACAGCGCTTCCGGGCAATGGACTGACAGCAAAGCTTGGAACGCAGACACTGTACGGCGGCAATCCGGCACTGATCCGGGAGCAGGCGGAGATACCGGTCTCCATTCAGCAGGCGGCGGACCGTCTGGCAGAGGAGGGAAAGACGCCGCTCTACTTCAGCTGTTCCGGAAAACTGATGGGTGTCATAGCGGTAGCTGATGTCATAAAAGAAGACAGTCCAAAGGCTGTAAAGGAACTCCGGAATATGGGAATCCGTGTCATTATGCTGACCGGAGACAATGAGAGAACGGCAGGCGCAATCGGACGGCAGGCCGGTGTTGATGAAGTCATTGCAGGTGTACTTCCTGATGGGAAAGAAAAAGTCATCCGGACACTGAAAAAGCAGGGGAAAGTTGCGATGGTCGGAGACGGAATCAATGATGCGCCGGCACTTACCAGAGCGGATATCGGAATCGCGATCGGAGCAGGAACGGACATTGCCATTGATGCTGCCGATGTTGTGCTGATGAAGAGCAGACTCAGTGATGTCCCGGCGGCTGTCCGGCTGAGCAGGGCAACACTCCGTAATATTCATGAAAATCTGTTTTGGGCGTTCTTCTATAATATAATAGGAATTCCATTAGCGGCCGGAGTGTGGTATCCTTTACTTGGATGGAAATTAAATCCGATGTTTGGTGCTGCGGCAATGAGCCTGTCCAGCTTTTGTGTGGTTACGAATGCACTTCGGCTGAATCTGTGCAATATCTATGATACGGCCAGAGATAGAAAAAGAAAACTTAAGAAGGAAAAGGAGAATAAAGAGATGAAGAAGACGATGAAGATTGAGGGTATGATGTGTGTACACTGTGAAGCAAGAGTGAAGAAATGCCTCGAGGCACTTCCGGAAGTGGAAGAAGCAATCGTAAGCCATGAGGCAGGAACCGCGGAACTTACATTGAATACGGAAGTTGCAGATGAGGTTCTGAAGAAGGTCGTAGAAGACCAGGATTATACGGTGATTTCCATTCAATAGCCGAAGGAGGAATGATTATGACAGTGTTTGATTTTAACAGTGCGCCGGAAGATAAGCAGGCGCCTGTATGTACATATCACATTTTTTATACAGACGAATCAGAGACTTCTCCGGAGAAGCCGATTCTTGTTCTGGACAGCAAAGGAAAGAATTTTGAGCATCATTCCTGTGGCATGTTTACCAATCCGGTGAAGAGAACGGCATTTGAATTCAAAGAGGAAAGCGGAATGGTCAGTGCAGACATTCTGCAGCTGGACGCCCGTTTTGTCAGTCTGTTGAAATGGCTCGGGGAAAATCACATCAATGTACGACTCTCAGGTGCTGAACGTGAGGATGGCTATGCGGTATATAAGATTCGCGAGATGGCTTTTGGAGGAGGTGAGAAGCTATCTGCGGAAGACGGATTTCTGCAGTTTATGATCGACCGTCTGCTGTCGAGCAATGCGCCGACAGAGGAGATCGCAGATGAAGATACGGAAGAGACCGGAGACAGCATGAAACTTACCAGCATTCAGAGTATTACTGACTTTATGAACTGTGCCGGAAGAACGCTTCCGGATAATATTCGACTCTGGGCAAGACGGAACCTGGCTGTGGCCCGCTCCAATGAGGTGTCCCCGGAAGAACGCCGCCATGCACAGAGGGCACTTTCCATGATGATGAATATTCAGTGGAAGAATCATTATTTTGAGGCAATCGATCCGGAGGAAGCACGACGCATTCTGGACGAGACACTGTATGGTATGGAACGGGTAAAGCAAAGAATCATCGAGACTATCATTCAGATCAATCGTACCCATACCCTGCCGGCGTATGGTCTATTGCTGATCGGACCTGCCGGAACCGGAAAGTCACAGATTGCCTATGCAGTGGCACGAATCCTGAAATTGCCGTGGACGACACTGGATATGAGTTCGATTAACGATCCGGAGCAGCTTACCGGAAGCTCCCGTGTCTATGCCAATGCCAAGCCGGGAATTATTATGGACGCATTTGCCATGGCAGGAGAATCGAATCTGGTCTTCATTATCAATGAGCTGGATAAGGCGGCAGCAGGAAAAGGCAACGGCAATCCGGCCGATGTCCTTCTGACTCTGCTTGATAATCTTGGATTTACCGATAACTATATCGAATGTATGATTCCGACGGTAGGAGTCTATCCAATTGCAACTGCGAATGAGAAAGATCAGATCAGCGCACCTCTTATGTCCCGGTTTGCGGTGATTGAGATTCCTGACTATACACCGGAAGAAAAGAAGGTCATATTCTCACAGTATGCACTTCCGAAGGTTCTGAAAAGAATCGGCATGCGGGAGGATGAGTGTGTTCTTACGGATGATGGTCTGGATGAGGTGATCCGGATGCATGAAGACACCAGCGGAATCCGTGATCTGGAGCAGGCTGCGGAACACATTGCCGCGAATGCACTGTACCAGATTGAGGTCAACCATGTGGACAGGGTTGCTTTCAATGCAGAGATGATCAGAGAACTTCTGGATTAATGTACTGACAGATGGAAAAGTATGTTTTTTGACACTGAAAGGTATGTTTTTTTGTATAACAGGTATGATTTTTGATAAAAATAATTCTCTGACAGGAAATACAATGGAGATGTAATCTATTGACGGTACGGATGCCGGAGGAGCCGGCATTCATCTGAATAGTGGGGAGAGTTATGGAATTATTGAAGCTTGTTATTGTAGATGATGAGTCTATCCTTCTGCAGGGATTATTGAAAACGTATGACTGGAAGAGCATGGGATTCGAAGTGGTCGGGACTGCACAGAGCGGAGAGCAGGCAATTCATGTGATCCGGGAAAAGAGGCCGGATGTGGTACTGACGGATATCAGAATGAAACAGATTACCGGTCTGATGGTCATGGAAACGATCCAGAAGGAAGAGATCGACTGTCTGTTTATTGTGCTGAGCGCTTACCGGGATTTTGAATATGCACAGCAGGCATGCGAGCTGGGTGCATTTGCGTATCTTCTGAAGCCGATCGAGGATGAGAAGCTTCAGGAAACCATGCAGAATGCCTGGAATACCTGTATGGAGCAGCGAAGAAATCAGGAAAAATACAACAGCTGGGAGCGCCTTCTGAAGGAAGATTCAGACAGCTTCCTGCAGGTAGTTGTGCAGAAGTATATACAGAACCGGATCCCTCAGGAAAAGGTGGAAGAAGTGTTTGCGACGCTTCAGGATGTGATTCGTGAGGGAGACCGGTTTATTACGGTGTGCGTGGATATTGATCTTGCATACAAGATCACCAACGCGCTGGAGTATGAGGCATCCAGATATGCCATGATCCAGCAGCTGGAAGGAATGATCGGAGATCGGTTTTTCTACTGGAAATTTGAAAATGAAGAGGGAACCTGTGCATTTATCATTAAAACACAGGAGAATGCGTCGGTTCGTGAACTGAAGCAGATGCTGGAGCATATTAAAAAGGAAGAAAGAAGCCCGATCGTGGCGGCAATCTCCAAGCCGTATAAGGGAATCCGGGGAATCAAGAGAAGCTGTGAAGAGGCACAGAAGCTGTTCGGACTTGCCAGTATCTCCGGAGCAAGTGCATTTACCATACCGGAGGAGATGGAAGAAAAAGTAGAGAAGTCTTATCCGGCGGATGCGGAGAATATGATCGTCAACGCTGTCCGGAAAAACAGTGAACAGGAACTGAAGGATGCATTTGTGAATTTTATCTACAGTCTGCCCAATGAGGAAGAACTTCAGTGCCAGTACATGCATAAGGTCATGCTGAAGGCGGAATTCATGCTGAAGGATTCCTATGGACTGAACGAGGAATTAAAGGGGCAGTTTCAGAATTATTATTCCAATCTGAAGAACCTGAATGCGGCCCGTTCCGTGGATGTCTGCTACAAGATCCTCGGAAAAGCGATCGAAGTTCGAAGAGAAACTGCCGGGAAGGATGAGACCAGGTATTTTAAGGAATATATGTCTGAAGCAATCGCCTATATCGAAGAGAATCTGAATGATGAGGAACTGTCCATTGTGCAGGTGGCAACACAGGTATACCTGAATCCGGTGTATTTCGGACGGGTGTTCAAGAATACATTTCAGATGACATTTAAAAAATATCTGCTGCAGCGGAGAATGGAAAAGGCGAAAGAACTTCTGGAGAATGGGGATCACAGTATCGGA
>JAEDLC010000006.1 GCA_016295505.1 Dorea sp. | reverse complement strand
AAAAGGAGTAAAATGGTATGGATTTGATAACGATTCGAGAATTATATAAGAATAAGGAGAAGTACATTGATCAGAAGCTTACGATCGGAGGATGGGTTCGAAGCATCAGAGATTCCAAGACATTTGGATTTATTGTAGTAAATGATGGAACATTTTTTGAGCCACTCCAGGTGGTATACCATGACAAAATGGTCAATTTTGCAGAGATATCCAAGCTGAATGTAGGTGCAGCGATCATCGTGACAGGAACACTGGTTGCAACACCTCAGGCAAAGCAGCCTTTTGAGATACAGGCAGATACCGTAGAAGTGGAAGGCGCATCCGCTCCGGACTATCCGCTTCAGAAGAAGCGTCACAGCTTTGAATTCCTGCGTACGATCTCACATCTGAGACCGAGGACCAATACGTTCCAGGCAGTATTCCGTGTGCGTTCACTGACTGCCTATGCGATTCATAAGTTCTTCCAGGAGAGAGGATTTGTCT
This sequence comes from Dorea sp., assembly GCA_016295505.1. GTDB lineage: Bacteria > Bacillota > Clostridia > Lachnospirales > Lachnospiraceae > Dorea_A. The sequence continues at coordinate 34,139 of JAEDLC010000006.1, read as the reverse complement.
ATGTGCATACTCCGCTGATCACAGGAAGTGACTGTGAGGGTGCGGGTGAGATGTTCAGAGTGACAACACTGGATATGGAGAATGTTCCAAAGAATGAGGACGGAAGTGTGGATTACTCACAGGATTTCTTTGGAAAAGAGACAAGCCTTACGGTAAGTGGACAGCTGAATGGGGAGACCTATGCACAGGCATTCCGTAATATCTATACATTTGGACCGACATTCCGTGCAGAGAACTCCAACACAACACGTCACGCAGCGGAATTCTGGATGATCGAGCCTGAGATGGCATTTGCTGATCTGGATGACGATATGATCCTTGCAGAGTCCATGCTGAAATATGTGATTACTTATGTGTTGGAAAATGCGCCGGAAGAGATGAATTTCTTTAACTCATTTGTTGATAAGGGACTTCTGGAAAGACTCCATAATGTAGCATCTTCTGATTTTGCTAGAATCACCTATACAGAAGCAGTGGAACTTCTGGAAAAGCATAATGACAAATTTGAATATAAGGTATCCTGGGGAACCGACCTTCAGACAGAGCATGAACGTTATCTGACAGAAGAGGTATTTAAGCGTCCGGTATTCGTAACAGACTATCCGAAGGAAATTAAAGCATTCTATATGAAATTAAATGATGATGGCAAGACAGTCGCAGCTGTGGATTGCCTTGTGCCGGGAATCGGTGAGATCATCGGCGGAAGCCAGAGAGAAGATGATTACGAGAAACTTCTGACCAGAATGAACGAACTTGGATTAAAAGAAGAAGATTACAAATTCTATCTGGATCTTCGTAAGTATGGTTCTACCAGACATTCCGGATTTGGACTTGGATTTGAAAGATGCGTTATGTATCTGACTGGAATGGGCAATATCCGCGATGTGGTACCTTTCCCAAGAACTGTGGGAAACTGCGAATTATAAATGTGGATAATGTGGATAACTTTATGAGCAAAAGGGGACAGGGCATTTTTAATTTGGGACGGAGGATTTTTAAAAATCCTCCGTCCCCATACAGGAGGGTAGTATGAATATTTTAGTAGTTGATGATGAAAAGGAAATTGCTGATGTAGTGGAACTTTACCTTCAGAATGACCAGTATAAGGTATTCAAATTTTATACCGGGCAGGATGCGCTGGACTGTATCAACAGTATGAAGATTGATCTTGCGATTCTGGATATTATGCTGCCGGATATTGACGGGTTTCAGATTCTGAAGCAGATTCGTCAGAAATATACGTTTCCGGTTATTATGCTGACGGCCAAGACGGAGTATATGGATAAGATTACCGGTCTTACACTGGGCGCAGATGACTATATTCCGAAACCGTTCAATCCACTGGAGCTGGTTGCACGCGTGAAGGCACAGCTTCGCCGGTATACGCAGTATAATGACGGCGGAAAAGAGGAAGGAGATATTATTGATTTTGGCGGACTGTTTCTGAACCGTACTTCTCATGAGTGCGTATACAATGAGATGCAGCTTACACTTACGCCGATTGAGTTTGATATCCTCTGGCTGCTCTGCGAGAACCGGGGAAAAGTGATCAGTTCGGAAGAACTGTTCGAAAAAGTATGGCATGAGAAATACTATAAAAACAGTAACAATACAGTCATGGTGCACATCCGTCATCTGCGGGAAAAGATGAGTGCGCCGACCGGAAAGTCTGATTTTATCAAGACAGTATGGGGAGTAGGTTATAAGGTTGAAGAATAACTATCGAAAGTTAAAATTCAGTATCCTGCTGCAGACGGTTCTTGTAACGGCACTTACCGTTCTGGTAGGAGGTTTTCTGCTGAATTATGTAATTGACGGAGTATATAATGACAGCTTTGCGAAGACCTTTGTGGGTCTTCTGGAAGCATTTAATGTACAGGAAGAAACGGCAAAGCAATTGTACTGGAAGCTGATAGGTGACAATAAGATCTTCTTCATGATTGTCGGCTATCTGGTACTTTTTGCTCTTTTTTTCTATATAGCACTTTCGAAGATGACCAGTTATCTGGACCAGATCGATCATGGAATTGAAAACATTATTTCGGATTCCACAGAACCAATCCATCTGATTACGGAGCTGAAGCCGATTGAAATCCGTCTGAATGAAATTAAAGCAACTTTAAAACGTCAGGAACTTGAGGCGGAAGAGAGTGAGAAGAAGAAAAATGATCTGGTGATATTTCTGGCACATGATCTGAAGACACCGCTGACTTCTATCGTTGCGTATCTCAGTATGCTGGACAGTCATCAGGAGATGCCGGAAGAGGAACGGGAAAAATATACGCATATTGCGCTTGAAAAATCACTTCGCCTGGGCGAACTGATCAATGAGTTCTTCGATATTACAAGATATAATCTGCAAAATATAGAAATTGAACCGCTGGAGATCAATCTAACCATGATGCTGGAACAGATTGCAGACGAATTGTATGGTGTACTCCAGGAAAAATGTCTGACATGTGAAGTGGATGTAGAAGAGGATCTGGTGGTATATGGAGATCCGGACAAGCTTGCCCGGGTGTTCGATAATATATTGAAAAATGCGATTGCGTATTGTTATGAAAATACAGTGATCCGAATAGAAGCATGTAAGAAAAACAGGGATGTTGAGATTGTATTTATTAATCAGGGCGATAAGATTCCGGGGGCAATGCTGCAGACGATATTTGAAAAATTCTACCGGGTAGATAATTCCCGTTCCAGCGGAACGGGAGGAGCGGGCCTGGGACTTGCGATCGCCAAACAGATCGTGGAACTGCACGGAGGCCTGATTCGGGCAAAAAGTGACGATCAAAAGACACAGTTTATCGTGACGCTTCCGGGGAAAGCTGAGGACAAGAAGGAAGAAGGGGCAACACATGAGGTTCATACACATCGCAGACTTACATTTAGGAGTAAGCCCGGACGCAGGAAGCGCATACAGTAAGAAAAGACCGGGTGAGATATGGGATACGTTCCGGAAAATAATCGGGATATGTAAAGAAGAGAAAACAGAGCTTTTACTGATTGCGGGTGACCTTTTTCACCGGCAGCCGCTGCTTCGCGAACTGAAGGAGATGAATTCTATTCTGGCATCAGCCTCTGACACGGAAGTGGTCATGATTGCAGGAAATCATGATTATATAAAAAAGAATTCCTATTACCAGACGTTCAGCTGGGCGGGAAATGTACATATGATTCTGAGCGAGGATATTTCCTGTGTGGAACTTCCAAAGCTTCATACAGCAGTCTATGGCAGCAGTTTTCATGCAAGAGAGGTTGAGGAAGCAAGATATGCTGACGCAGTGCCTGAAAAAAGACAAAAGTATGAGATCCTGCTGGCTCATGGCGGAGATGAAAAGCACATTCCGTTTCAGAGCCGGGAACTGAAACGGCTGGGATATGATTATGTGGCGCTTGGTCATATTCATAAAGCGCAGATACTTGAAGAGAATCGTGTCGCCTATGCCGGCTCGCTGGAACCGACAGACATCAATGATACGGGGGTACATGGATATATTGCCGGCGAGATTACAGACAAAGGGTGCAGGATCCGATTTGTGCCTGCGGCATCCAGAGAATACATTCACATGGATGTAGAAGTGGACAGGAATATGACGGGACATCTGCTGAAGAATGCAATCAGGAAGCAGATAGAAATGTCTGGTGTTGCTAATATGTATAAGATTATTCTGACAGGACAACGAGATCCGGATATGATATTTGATCTTACAGATATGGATCCTTTCGGAAATATTGTTGGCATTGCAGATCACACAAGACCTGCATATCATTTTGAAAAGTTAATGGAGGAAAATAAAGATAACATTCTTGGACAATTTATTCACAGCCTGCAGGGATATGATCAGGAAAGCGTAGAATATCAGGCACTTTGTGAGGGAGTGCAGGCATTGATTGAGACGAGAAGAGGATAGAGAATGAAGATATGTGAACTGATATTAAAGAGCTATGGGAAATTTTCAGGCAGACACATCGAACTGGGAGATGGGATCAATGTTCTGTATGGAGAAAATGAATCGGGGAAGTCTACCATCCATGCATTTATCCGGGGAATGTTGTTTGGAATGGAACGCGGACGTGGACGTGCAGCCGTAAACGATGCATTCAGCATCTACGAGCCATGGGAAAATCCGAACTATTATTCCGGTACTTTGCGATTTGAGAGCGGAGAAAAGATATTCCGGATTGACAGAAATTTTGACAGATATTCAAGGCGGGCAGAACTGATCTGTGAAAATGATGGAGAACAGCTGTCCATAGAAGACGGGGATCTGACGATGCTGCTCGGAGGACTTCAGGCAGAAAGCTATGATAATACGATATCTGTACGTCAGATGAAGGTGCAGACAGGACAGAGCCTTGCCGGAGAGCTGCGGAATTTTGCGATGAACTGCTATACTTCAGGTGCTTCCGGAATTGATTTGGAGGAGGCGATTCAAAGACTGCAGGAAAAACGCAGAGAGCAGGAACGTTCAGCGAAAGATTTTCTGGTGGAAAAGCAGCAGAAACGGGAAATGATAGAACAGGAAGCGTCCTATGTCTGGCGGGATGTTCATCGCCTGGAGGGAGAAAAAAACAGTCTGGAAGAGGAACTGGAACATCGGAAAGAAAAGGAAGAACATGAAAAAACTGACAGGGAAGATGTGAATAAGGGCATGATGGATGAACTGCGGCCGGACAAATGGAGAATTCATCCGTTTGAAATTATATTGTTTGCCGTGATTATTGTACTTCCGTTTGCGCTTGTTTCAAGGCCATGGAGCTATCTGATATCGATCATTCTGTTTTTGCTCAGCGTAATCTATGTATGGAACCGTATGAAGGTGGGGAAGAGGCCGGAGAAGACAGAACCGGAGAAGATGCTGGAAGAGATTACCCCGCAGGAGGAGAAGATCTCAACGGAACAGCTGGAATGGTCATGCAGGCATCTGGCGGCGGAATTAAAAGAAAAACGAATTCAATATGAAAATCTTCAGGAAAAGCTGGAAGAGCTGGATGAAGTGGGAGCAGATTACAGAGCGTATGGCAGAAAGAAGGATGCAATAGGGCTTGCGATAGAACGCCTTCAGGAGCTTTCCGCTGATATGCAGAAACGGATGCGGAAAGAACTGGATCAGAACATATCGGAGATCATGTGTGAGATTACAAATGGAAAGTATGAGAAGATACTGATCGATGATGAACTGCATGTCAGTCTGATGAGCGGAGGGCGCCGGATAGCGATGGAGCAGGTGAGCAGAGGAACTGTGGAGCAGGTTTACTTTGCACTGCGTATGGCGGCCGGAAATATGCTGCAGGAAGAAGAACTTCCGATTATTCTGGACGATACGTTTGCATTTTATGATGACGAAAGACTGAGAGCAACCCTGAGGTGGCTGGCGAAGAGCGGAAGACAGGTTATCATTTTCACCTGTCAGAACCGGGAAGAACAACTGTTAAAGAATATGCGAATTCCAATAAAAAGAGAGGAAATCTGATTAGATTTCCTCTCCTCTTTTATATTTATCCACAACATTCTGGATGCGTTCGATCGGATTCAGAATACTGCTGATAGAACCGTCATGGTTCAAAGTGTCGATCATAAGTGCAATGTATTTGCTCATGTCACAGCTGATGTAATATGGGCGTTCCAGAAGTTCCGGAGTCTGGTAGATCAGGTTGGTAGTAAGTATTGCGTCAATGATGCCTTCCTCATATGCTTCGTCGAATTTGGAAAGTCCGTTTGTAAACAGACCGAAAGTTGCAGCGGCGAAGATTCGTTTTGCCTTACGCTGTTTTAACTGGCGTGCAACATCCAGCATACTGTCACCGGAAGAGATCATATCATCCAGGATGATAACATCTTTGCCTTCAACGGAAGAACCGAGGAATTCATGAGCGACAATCGGGTTGCGACCATCAACAACTCTGGAAAAATCACGGCGCTTGTAAAACATTCCCATATCAAGATTCAAAACGTTTGCAAGATAGATCGCACGTTCTGTTGCTCCCTCATCCGGACTGATTGCCATCATATGATCGCTGTCAATCTGCAGATCCTTGAAACGACGGAAGAGACCCTTGATAAACTGATAAGTCGGACGTACGGTTTCAAAACCATTTAACGGAATTGCATTCTGTACACGAGGGTCATGTGCATCAAATGTTATGATATTGTCTACGCCCATGCGGACGAGCTCCTGAAGAGCGAGCGCGCAGTCAAGTGATTCGCGGCTTCCTCTTTTGTGCTGACGGCTTTCATACAGGAATGGCATGATAACATTGATACGACGGGCCTTTCCTCCTACAGCAGCGATGATACGCTTCAGATTCTGATAATGGTCATCAGGTGACATATGGTTGATGTTGCCTGTCAGAGAGTAGGTCAGACTGTAGTTGCAGACATCTACCATCAGATACAGATCTTTTCCGCGGACAGATTCATTAATGATACCTTTGGCCTCCCCAGAGCCGAAACGCGGTACTTTTGCGTCTATCAGATACGTATCTTTTTCGTAGCCGGTAAAAGAAACGTCATTTTTGTGGATATGTCCATCCTCGCGTCTCCATTTGACAAGGTAATCATCTACCCTGCTTCCCATGTCTTTGCAGCCATCCAGAGCAATGATTCCCAGAGCTCCGACTGGTATGTTTTCCAGATTACGTTCGTTACGGCGTAACATCATTTGTACCTCCCAGGTTTTTTAATAATTTTTTTTGGATACGGATATCATCTCCGGTCAGCCTCAATATGGTGTAGTTGCTGCTGATGCGGGAGAAGATTCGTTCCGAATAAATAGATTTTATCTCTTCCAATGCAAGATTGGTAGATATTATCGTTGATTTCTGTCTCAGGATGCGTTCGTTCAGACAAACAAACAGCTGTGATGTTGTAAATGAATTGGACAGTTCTGTACCAAGGTCATCGATGATTAAAAGATCACAGTCGTAGATATGCTCGCTTGTTTCGGAAGAGGAATCATTCTTTCTTCCAAAGCGGGTGTCTGCAAACTGGTCAAAGAGCTGCGATGCCGTAAAGTAGATGACAGAATAAGAGGCATCCATCAGTTCTTTGGCGATGCAGTGGGAAAGAAATGTCTTTCCTACACCAGTATCTCCATATAACAGAATATTATGAAATTCTCCGGAAAAAGTATCTGTGAATTCATGACAGACTTTAAGTGCCGTCTGCATGGCTTCCAGAGAGGATCTTCCGGTCAGCGGATCGATATGGTTGCTGGAATAATAATCAAGAGAACAAGTAGAAAAATTCTCCTTCTCCAGAATGTCCCGGAGATTAGATTGTGTATATAATAGATCTATGATTGCCCGTTTAAAGCAGTGACATTTCCGGGGTCCGATATATCCGGTGTCTTTGCAGTCAGGGCAGGAATAATGAAGCTCCAGATAATCTGATGGAAATCCATGAGATACCAGCAGAGCCTTCTTTTTTTCTGATAATGATTCAACTTCTTCCTTTAGCGTGGAGAGAGCGGTTTCGTCTCCGTCCAGAAGGAGACCGGCTTTTTGGATACTCAAAGAAGAAATGGAATGATCCACTTCTTCCAGTTCCGGGATAAGAGAATATACTTTTTCATAGCGCATCCGAAGACGATATTCATTATCCAGTTGTCGTTGTTCGTATGTGCGCATCAGTTGGTCGTACTGAGAATTGGAAAGTGCCATGTCAGAGTCATTCTCCTTATGTCTGTTGATAGGTTCGTGGAATTATTGCTGCACCAGTTTGCGTTCCAGCTCACTCATGTCATAGGAGCGTCCGTCAAAATTATTGAATTTATTGCCGGCGCTGTCCTTGGAAGATGCAGAGGCTGGTCTGGCAGCCTGTCTTTTCTGGCGTTCCTTTTCGCGCAGATGGTTTTCATCAAGAACTTCGATATCCTTCAGCGTATGTACGTTTTTATCAAACCATTTTTTCAGAATAGAGTCTGTATAATCAAAGCTTGGCTGATGAATCATGTTCATTGTACGATCGCAGGCTTCCAGAATGATCTCCTGAGAAAAGTGGTATTCATCCGTCCATTTGCGGATATATGCGATCTCGGAAGCGGCAGGACCACGTCCTTTGATGCCATAAGCGTTCAATATGGAATAGTAATTTTTATTATATAGAACAGTAGTGGATTTTGCAACATCTACGGTTTTTATATTCTGTTCATGCCAGGACAGAGCAACCTTCCTGATATAGTGCATGCTCTTGTGCCCGTTTTCCACACAATATTCAATCAGATATTCAATCAGTTCGGCTGACATGTGCAGCTCATCAAAAAAATAAGTGATCATGTCAATATCTGTTGCACAAAGTGTCTTTCCAAGATACTGTTCTGCTACAAACAAAAGCTCTTTAAACTCCTTGCGATCCTTACGGGTGCGATATTGCTGGATATTCTGGGGTTTTTCCTGAGACATGTCCACTGTCGGTTCTTTCGTCTCGAATTCAGCTTTTTTAGGAGAATCTTCACTGTAGTCTACCAGTCCCTGGGATTTCCAGTATTTTAAAGCACGCAGGATATCCTTTTCTGTGCATTCCAGAAGATCAGCCATCTCGGACACGGACAGCATTCCGGAGGACTCATCCATATGGCGCAGCAGAAGAAGGTACACCTTAACATATTCTCCGTTTGCCTTGACCATATAACGATCAATAAATTCATTTTCAAGCACGGTGGTATTCGCCTGTGCATAATTGGTAAGGGTCAGTTCTTTCATAGTCTTACGCCAGTCCTCCTCGTTTGTTCGTTTTCCGTAGAGTCATTATAGCACTTGAAGGACGGACGCAAAAGAAATTTTTGAGTCAAAATCCGGGTTTTTTGTGGATAAAAAACTGTGGAAAATGTGGATAACTAACGCTTCAGGAGATCTTCCCCAATGTTTACAACGTCTCCGGCTCCCATAGTTATCAACATATCACCTTTTTGACATCTCTGGCTGCAGAATTCTTCAATCTCACGGAAGGATGGAAAATAATAGGCATCACATCCTCTGTTTTTCAGCTCGCGGGCAATGTCTGCAGAAGAGATCCCGAGAGTGTCCGTCTCACGGGCAGCGTAGATGTCTGCAAGGATAATATGATCAGCGTGTGTCAGTGCCTCTACGAATTCCGGAAACAGAGCTTTGGTTCTGGTATAAGTGTGCGGCTGGAAGATGCACCAGATCTCTTTGTGTGGATACTGGGCAGCGGCTGTGAGGCTCGCTTTAATCTCTGTCGGATGATGTGCATAGTCATCGATAATGGTTACTCCGTTCAGTTCACCTTTATGTTCGAAACGGCGGTTGGTTCCCTGGAATTCTTTTAAGCCCTTTTTGATCGTTTCGATCGGGATATGAAGCTGGTCTGCAACTGCGATAGCGGCCAGAGCATTGGACACGTTGTGATCTCCGTTCACTGACAGGGCGATGCGGTCCACAAATTCTCCGGATCTTACAAGATCGAAAGATGCCTCTCCGAGCTGATTGTGGAGAATGTTGGACGCACAGTAGTCCAGGGAACTGTTATTGCCATAGACAAGAACTTTACAGTCAAGATCTGCAATAAAATCCTGCAGATCAGGAATCTCACTGTTAATGATCAGAGTTCCGTCAGGCGGAAGCAGTCTGGCAAACTGATGGAAAGAGTTGCGGATATCGTTCAGATCCTTGAAAAAGTCCAGGTGATCTTCATCTATATTTAATATGATACTGATCTTTGGAAAGAAATGGAGAAAGCTGTTGGTGTATTCACAGGCTTCCGTTACAAAATACCCGGAATCACCGACACGGATATTGCCGCCGATTGCCTTCAGGATACCGCCGACAGATATGGTTGGATCCAGCTCTCCTGCAAGTAAGATATGAGAAAGCATGGATGTGGTCGTAGTCTTTCCATGTGTGCCGGAAACAGCGATCGGAACTTCGTAATTGGTCATAAGTTGTCCGAGAAGTTCGGCGCGGCTTAACATAGGAAGATTCTGTCGTCTGGCTTCTGCAAATTCTTCGTTATCCTCGTGAATCGCAGCGGTATATACCACCACATCAATTCCGGAAATGATGTTGGAAGCCTTCTGTCCGTAGAATACGGTGGCACCTAACGTCTCCAGATGATCTGTCAGAGCAGATTCTTTATTATCTGAACCGGAAATGGTAAATCCTTCTTTCAGAAGAATCTCGGCAAGTCCGCTCATGCTGATGCCGCCAATTCCAATAAAGTGTACATGTACCGGTTTTTCGAAATTGATTTTATACATAAGATTTCATCCTCTTTCATAAGATATGTTTCAGGGAAAACTATTCATAAAAATAACTTTCTATTCATATTATTATATACATATATGAAAAAAAAGCCAAGCCATATCTTTTTGGTATATATTCACAAAAAGTTAACGAATAATTCAAAAAAAGTGTAAAATTTGTTCACCATATATAAAATATATGTTATAATGTGGGCAATAAGACAACTGAGAAGGGGTGAAGACATGAGAAAGAAAGAGATGATAGCAATGTTGCTGGCAGGAGGACAGGGCAGCAGACTGGGAGTCCTCACAGCGAAAGTAGCAAAGCCGGCCGTTGCATTTGGAGGGAAATATCGAATTATTGACTTCCCGCTCAGCAACTGTATTAACTCAGGAATCGATACGGTCGGTGTATTGACGCAATATCAACCATTACGTTTAAATGCTCATATCGGAATTGGTATCCCATGGGACCTGGATCGTAATTACGGAGGAGTGACGGTTCTTCCGCCATATGAGAAGAGTGAAAGCAGCGAATGGTACACAGGAACTGCGAACGCAATTTATCAGAATATGGACTACATGGAGCAGTTTAATCCGGAGTATGTTCTGATCCTGTCCGGTGACCATATTTATAAGATGGACTATGAAGTGATGCTGGACTACCATAAGGCAAATCAGGCTGATGTTACGATTGCTGCCATGCCTGTGCCTATGGAAGAGGCCAGCCGTTTCGGAATCGTAATTACCGATGAAGACGGAAGAATTACAGAATTTCAGGAGAAACCGCCGCAGCCGAAAAGTAATCTGGCATCCATGGGAATCTACATCTTTTCATGGCCGGTGTTAAAAGAAGCGCTTCAGGCACTTAAGGACGAGCCGGGATGCGATTTTGGAAAACATATTATTCCATATTGCCATGAAAAGGGTGAAAGACTTTTCGCATATGAATATAACGGGTACTGGAAAGATGTTGGAACACTTGGTTCCTATTGGGAAGCGAATATGGAACTGATCGATATTATTCCGGAATTTAATCTGTATGAAGAATTCTGGAAGATCTATACGAACAGTGAGATCCTCCCGCCGCAGTACATTTCCGCACAGTCAGTGATAGACAGAAGTATCATCTGTAATGGGGCGGAGATATATGGTGAAGTACATAACAGTGTGATCGGTTCAGGCGTAATTATAGGTGAGGGCACAGTTGTCCGGGATTCCATCATTATGAAAGATGTTAAAACTGGAAGAAACTGTGTGATCGATAAGTCAATTATTGCAGAGAATTGTGTGATCGGAGATAATGTTACATTTGGAATCGGAAGTGATGTGCCGAATAAACTGAAACCGGCAATCTATTCCTTTGGCCTGGTAGCAGTCGGAGAAAAATCTGTGATACCGGATGGAGTACAGGTCGGAAAGAATACTGCTATCAGCGGTGTTACATCCAGAGAAGACTACCCGAATGGAATACTGGAAAGTGGAGAAACATTGATAAAGGCAGGTGAACGAGCATGAGAGCAGTAGGTATTATATTGGCAGGCGGAAACAGCAACAAGATGCGTGCGCTCACACAGAAAAGAGCAGCGGCGGCTATGCCGATCGCCGGAAGTTACAGAGCGATTGATTTCGCACTCAGCAACATGTCGAATTCACATATACAGAAGGTAGCGGTACTGACTCAGTATAATGCACGTTCGTTAAATGAACACCTTAATTCCTCCAAGTGGTGGGATTTTGGAAGAAAGCAGGGCGGATTGTATGTATTTACACCTACGATTACCGCTGAAAATGGATACTGGTACAGAGGAACTGCAGATGCAATCTACCAGAACCTTGATTTCCTGAAAAGATGCCATGAGCCTTATGTGATTATCACGTCGGGTGATGCCGTATATAAGATGGATTATAATAAGGTACTGGAATATCATATTGAGAAGAAAGCTGACATCACGGTAGTTTGTAAGGATCTGGATCCGGGAGAGGATGCCAGCCGTTTCGGAACGCTCAGGATGGATGAATCCATGCGTATCGAAGAATTCGAAGAGAAGCCGATGGTGGCTAATTTCAACACGATCTCAACGGGAATCTATGTGATCAGAAGAAGACTTCTGATTGATCTGGTTGAGCATTGTGCAGAAGATGACAGACATGATTTTGTAACTGATATTCTGATCAGATATAAGAATCTGAAGAAGATATACGGTTATAAGATAAAGGATTACTGGAGCAACATAACAACGGTGGACGCATATTATCGGACGAATATGGATTTCCTGAAACCGGAAGTAAGAGAATACTTTTTCAGGCAGCAGCCAAGTATTTATTCTAAGGTCAGTGACCTGCCGCCTGCAAAGTACAATCCGGGTTCGGCAGTCAAGAACAGTCTTGTAGCAAGCGGAAGTATTATCAATGGTACGGTAGAGAATTCTATCCTTTTCAAGAAAACGTTTGTAGGCAATAATTGTGTGATTAAGAATTCTATCATTCTGAATGACGTTTATCTTGGAGACAATACATATATCGAAAACTGTATTGTGGAAAGTCGTGATACTATAAGAGCAAACACACGATATGTTGGGGAAAATGGAGTGAAAGTAGTCGTGGAAAAGAACGAGAGGTATGTGCTGTAATTTGGGAAATTATAGTGCAGCGGCTTGAAAGAAAGGGGCAGAATTAGAATGCAGATCACAGATGTACGGGTACGTAAGGTTGCAAAAGAGGGCAAACTGAAAGCAGTAGTATCAATTACAATGGATGATGAATTTGTTGTACATGATATTAAAGTTATTGAAGGCGAAAAAGGGCTCTTTATTGCGATGCCAAGCAAGAAAGCGTTAGACGGAGAATACCGTGATATTGCACATCCGATTAATTCGGGAACAAGAGAGCGCATTCAGAGTATTATTCTTGAAAAATATGAAGAAGCGCTGAACGAAGAAGCTGAGGAAGAATAAGAAAAATGAATGAAAGAGGAACTGTTGCGCAGAAGTGACAGTTCCTTTTTGCATGTGGAATCTGGCATAAATGCAATCCTGATATCATACATTAGAAAGAATATTGAATGTGAAATGCAGGGGATGGTTATGCTGGAGTATGAATGGAATATCCTGGAACAGTATGAGATAGATGTTACGGATATCAGAAAAATAAGGGGAGCTTTTTTGTGTGATTCCGGACAGGGGTTTTTTTTGTTAAAAGAAGTGGAGGCGTCGGAGAAGAGAATTCCTGCGCTTTATGAGCTTTACGAATATCTGTACAATCAGGGGTACACAGGAATTGACCGGATTGTTCTGAACAGGGAGGGAAAGTGTGTCACAGAAACGGATGACGGAAGACGTTTTCTGCTGAAAGAATGGCCGGCCGGAAGAGAATGTGATGTAAGAAGACCGACCGAGCTTCTTGCTGCTTCGGGAAACCTTGCAAAACTTCATATATTGATGAAGCATCAGATGGAACATCCGGTTACTGCAGGAATGCATCTGAAGGAAGAATATCTGCGCCACAACAGAGAGTTGAAAAAGGTCCGCAAGTTTGCAAGAGGGATCGCGCCAAAAGGCGAGTTTGAATTTGCGTTTCTTAAGTATTTTGACCAGATGTATCAATGGGCAGATGTGGCGATTCGCGAACTGGAGGCTTCCGGATATGAAGAACTGTACCAGGAAAGTATCGAATCCGGTTGTATGACGCATGGAGAGTATAATTACCATAACGTATTAATCCTCAGACAGGGCGGACATGTCGCAGTTACCGGTTTTGAGAAATTCAAGAGGGATGTTCAGGTAGAGGATCTGTATTATTTCCTGAGAAAAGTAATGGAAAAGAACGGATGGAAGATCAGACTCGGAGATAATATGATGAATGCATATTCGGCGATCCGGCCGCTCGAAAAAGAAGAGCTTGAGTATCTGAAAATCCGTCTGATCTACCCGGAAAAATTCTGGAAGGTTGTGAGTACTTATTATCATTCTAATAAGGCCTGGGTTCCGGTAAAAAACGTAGAAAAATTAACGATGGCAATTCGTCAGAATGAAGAGAAGAAGCGATTTTTAGAGGAGATATTTGCTTTTCATTTGTAGTCTTCTGTTGTATAATAATAGTATTAAAGACAGGAGGTACGGTTATGGAATATCGTGAAAACTATGAAGAGTGGCTGAGTAATCCATATTTCGATGAAGCTACAAAAGAAGAACTTAAGGGGATTGCTGCTGATGATAAAGAGATTAAAGAACGGTTCTACAAGGAACTTGAATTCGGTACTGCCGGTCTCAGGGGAATCATCGGTGCAGGAACCAATCGTATGAATGTTTACACAGTAAGGAAAGCTACACAGGGCCTTGCTAATTACATAGTTAAAAATGATGGTCAGGCAAAAGGTGTTGCAATCGCATATGATTCACGTCGTATGTCACCGGAATTTGCAGATGTTGCTGCACTTTGTCTTGCGGCTAACGGAATCAAGGCATATGTATTTGATTCTCTGCGTCCTACACCGGAGCTTTCTTTTGCAGTGCGTAAGCTTGGATGTATTGCGGGAATTAATATTACTGCAAGCCACAATCCGCCGGAATATAACGGATATAAAGTATATTGGGAGGATGGCGCACAGATCACACCGCCGCATGATAAGGGGATTATGGCGGAAGTGAAAGCGGTAACGGACTTTAGTTCTGTAAAAACCATGGATCTTGAGGATGCAAAAGCGGCCGGCCTGTATGAAGTGATCGGAGCAGAGGTGGATGATGCGTACATCGCAGAATTGAAAAAACAGGTGATCCATCAGGATTCTATCGATGCGGTCGGCAAAGATCTTAAGATTGTGTACAGCCCGCTTCACGGAACAGGCAATATTCCTGCACGCCGTATTTTAAAAGAGCTCGGATTTACGAATGTATACGTTGTGAAGGAGCAGGAACTTCCGGATGGAAATTTCCCGACCGTATCCTATCCGAATCCGGAAGCAGAAGAAGCATTTGAACTGGGGCTGAAGCTTGCGAAGGAAGTGGATGCAGATCTGGTACTGGCAACAGACCCGGATGCAGACCGTCTTGGTGTACGGGTAAAAGACCAGAATGGAGAGTACCATACCCTGACCGGAAATATGTCAGGATGTCTGCTTGCTGATTATGAGATCGGTCAGAGACTGGCAACACAGGGAAGTCTGCCGGAGGATGGATATCTGATCAAGACGATCGTTACTTCTAATCTGGCTGATGCGATCGCAAAGGGATACAATGCAGGGCTGATTGAAGTGCTGACCGGATTCAAATATATCGGACAGCAGATTCTTGGATTTGAAACAACCGGAAAGGGAGAATATCTTTTCGGATTTGAGGAAAGCTACGGCTGCCTGATCGGAACACACGCAAGAGATAAAGATGCGATCGTTGCAACGATGGCTTTGTGTGAGGCTGCTGCATATTATAAGACGCAGGGAAAGACTCTTTGGGATGCTATGGTGGACATGTATGACAAGTATGGATATTACAAAGATGATATTCAGTCTATCACATTAAAGGGAATTGAAGGACTTCAGAAGATTCAGGAAATCCTTGAGACTCTGCGTAAGAATCCACCGATGGAAGTTGGAGGATATAAGGTTCTGAAAGCAAGAGATTATCAGGCTGATACGATTAAGGATATTGCAACAGGTGAAGTGACATCTACCGGTCTTCCGGCGTCCAATGTTCTGTACTATGAGCTGACAGATGATGCATGGCTGTGTGTAAGACCTTCCGGAACAGAACCAAAGGTTAAATTCTACTATGGAATTAAGGGAACATCTCTTGAAGATGCAGATGAAAAGTCTGCAAAACTGGGTGAAGAAGTCCTGGCTATGATCAACGCAATGCTTTAGAAAAAATCAGTCCTGTGAATTCTGAAAATGGAGGGTAAAACGAAGGAATTACCTTGACAATCGGCAGGAAAACAGGTATAACAGTATTTATAGGCGTATCATACAAAAAAAGGTATGTTAGCTTTCTATCGCATTGGTAGAATGAAAATAAGGGATTTTTAACGCAAACAAGAGGAGGAAACTATCCATGAACAAAACAGAATTAATCGCTGCAATTGCTGACAAAGCAGAATTGTCTAAAAAGGATTCCGAAAAAGCATTAAAGGCTTTTATCGATGTTGTAACAGATGAATTAAAGAAGGAACACAAGGTACAGTTAGTTGGATTTGGTACTTTTGAAGTTAGCAAGAGAGCTGCAAGAGAAGGAAGAAATCCACAGACAGGAAAGACAATGGAAATTGCTGCTTGTAAGGCACCAAAATTCAAAGCTGGTAAAGCATTGAAGGATGCTGTAAACGAATAATTCGATACAGGGATAAGACTATAAACGATAAAGATAGAGAGCGTTGCTGCGCTCTCTATTTTCATATAAGATTTTGAACAGGAGAAGGTATGAGATTAGACAAGTTTTTAAAGGTGTCCAGATTAATCAAACGGAGAACGGTTGCAAATGAGGCCTGTGATGCGGGACGTGTTCTGGTAAACGGAAATGTAGCGAAAGCATCTGTAAAGGTAAAACAGGGTGACATAATAGAAATTCAGTTCGGGACAAAGACGGTAAAGGCAGAAGTTCTGGATATCAGGGAGACTACGAAAAAAGAAGAAGCAGGAGAGCTTTTCAGATATTTGTAATAATATGAGACGGCCTTTCATAGAATGATTAAGAAAGGTTGTGAAGTATATGGAAGAGAGAACCATACAGAAAAGCCATAAACTGGTAATCAATAACCGGAAAACGGGACTTGTAACGGGGGTCCTGGATGTGCTGTCGTTTAATCTGAATGAGATTCTGCTGGAAACAGAGCAGGGAATGCTGATGGTAAAAGGAACCGATCTGCATGTGAACAGGATAACACTGGAAAAAGGAGAGGTGGATCTGTCCGGAAATATTGACAGCATCGCTTATTCTGATATTCAGGCACATGGAAAACAAGGAGATAATCTCTTTTCCAGATTGTTCAGGTGACGCTGATGTATGAAATCAGACAGGAAGTAATGGTATTTATACTGGCACTGCTGGCAGGGGGAATCGTACGCCTGGTCTATCGGGTAATCGTGTGTGTGCGACGGATGATCAGACATACAAGGCTGGCGGTCGAGATAGAGGATCTGGTGTATTGGCTTGGAGTTGCGGTGTATCTGTTTGTGCAGATTTACCATACAAGTGATGGTAGTATTCGGTGGAATTTTGTACTAGGTGTTGTGCTCGGGACGATTTTGACATCAATTATGATTTTGAAGGCAGAAAAACTGCACAAAAAAATCTACATTTGGCGCAGGAAGGATTTTTCGCAAAAGACTTGATAAAAAAAACGAAAAAAGTTAAGATATTATTATTAATAAGGTGAGTAATGTCGGCAGGGGTGCCGACGTAAGGGTGAGTATAATGACAAATGATGTAAAACAGAAAAACCGCAGAAAGCGGCAGCGCAGGAGAGCGCAGAAGCACAGGAGGAGTGTATTCGCAATCAGTGCAGTAGTACTTCTTCTTACTGTAATTGTATCCGTAGACAGTATGACTTTAAAAGCAAAGGATCAGGCATATCGTGCACAGGAAGCAGAGCTTGAAGAGAAGATCGAAGAAGAAAAGGCACGGGCGGAAGAGATTAAAAATCTTGATGAATATGTCGGAACAGATGAATATATCGAAAAAGTCGCGAAGGATAAACTTGGCCTGGTTTATGAAAATGAGATTGTATTCAAGGCAAAATAACGAACATGCAGAAAAGCTTTAGGAGAATTCCTAAAGCTTTTTTCATACTATTTTTCGAAAGGGGAGCTTTGGATTGTCAGAAGTAAAAGAAAAGGAGAGGTTCGTAAATCCTTATGTGATACAGATGGACAAGTTTGCAGATTCGCTGGTACATCTATCTCATACCTTTTTAACACTTGAAAAATATAAGGGGACGTTTTCAAAAGAAGAGACAGATGAGATGTTTTTAAAGGTAACCGGAAAGGTTTGCGAGAATTGTGAACGGAAAGAAAAGTGCCTGGGAGAGAATCGGGCCCATACGTATCAGATGATGTATGAAATCATGTGTGCGGCGGAAGAATACGGGGCAGAGCTGAATGTGGAACTGAAGCGAAAGCTTCAGAAAAAGTGTCTTCTGGCGCCTCGTTTCTTCAGGGAATCGCTCGAAACTTTTGAGAATGCAAAGCAGATTCTGATGTGGAACAATCGTATGGTGCTGAATAGGGAAGGATATGCCGGTCAACTTGACTGTTTTGCAAAGATGATACAAAGCGCAACAAGGGAATTGGATGCCGGTATTTTTCGTGATGACCATATGGAAAAGAGATTGAAGGTTCAGTTGAAAAAAGCCGGGATACGTATGCTGTCATCTGTGTTTTATATGACTCCGCATGGAAAGTATGAGATCCATCTTACGGTAAAAACCGGAAAAGGCAGTCTTGTATCAACAAAAGAGATCGCAACCCTTGCAGGAAAATGTATGGGACGGACTCTGGTTCCCCGTCAGGGGGAACGGTCAATGGTAGGAAGTGATTACTGCACGATCGCATGTGTGGAAAATGCAGGATATCATACAATTCAGGGAATTGCAAGGATCGGGAAAGGATGCGAGAAGATATCAGGTGATACCTTCCTGATGACGGATCTTCCGGGTGGCAAAAAAGGGATCGCGCTGTCAGATGGAATGGGATCCGGAGAGGCGGCCTTTCGGGAAAGCACGATGGTCGTGGAGATGCTTGAGGAATTACTGGAGGCCGGATTCCCGGTGAAAACGGCTGTTCAGATGATGAATACGGCGCTGGTGATCGGAAGAGAAGAAGTCCGTTTTTCTACAATCGATGTCAGTATGTTTGATCTGTACAGCGGGACCTGTGAATTTGTGAAAGCCGGTGCGGCGGCGACCTTTATCAAGAGGGCGGATGAGATTGAAAAGATCTGTTCAGAGACTCTTCCGATTGGAGTTGTGCGGGAGATGGAGATTGATACGCAGGAGCGAAAACTTCAGTCGGGAGATTTTGTGATCATGCTTACAGATGGCGTAATGGATGCATTGCCGGCAGGAGAACAGGATATGCTTCTGGAAACATTTATACGGGATTCACATATTGTGAATCCGAAGGAACTGGCACATCATATTCTCGGGAGAGTACTGGAATGGTCAGGAGAAGTGCCGGTGGATGATATGACGGTTCTTGTCGTAGGGATCTGGAAGCTTCCATAAGCCGTATGAACCATGTACTGGTGCGATAAAAGTCCGGAGGCGTGGTTTGTTGACTTTCGGACAGAAATTATATATAGTACAATTAGTGTTCACTTATTCGAAATCATGGAGTTTCGACGGGAATGCGACAGTGTGTTCACAGAAGAGGGATAGAATATGTATCAGCGGGTAAAAGCATATATTGAAAAGTACCATATGCTGCAAAATGGTGATAAGGTGATCGTGGGTATATCGGGAGGTGCAGACTCCGTATGCCTTCTTTTCATGCTTCTGGAATTAAAAAAAGAGATGGATATATCAATTGTGGCAGTTCATGTACATCACGGGCTGAGAGAAGGATCCGCAGACGCGGATGAAGCCTATGTCAGGGAGCTTTGCGAGAGACAGCAGATCAGGCTCATCGTCTGTCATGAAGATGTGAAGGCGTATGCACAACAACAGAAGCTTACAGTGGAAGAAGCTGGAAGAAATATCAGAAGAATCCGGTTTGAAGAGACGCTTCGGGCGTGTGGCGGCAATAAAATTGCGCTGGCGCACCATCAGAATGATAATGCGGAGACCCTTTTGTGGAACCTGTGCAGGGGATGCGGCCTTCGGGGCGCAGGGGGAATTGCGCCGGCGGAGGGAGATTATATCCGTCCGCTTCTGTGTCTGGAACGAAGAGAGATTGAGGTCTATCTTGCAGACCGGGGAATATCTTATTGTATAGATGAGACGAATCTGGAAGATACTTATACGAGGAACCGGATCCGAAGTCAGGTAATCCCGTATCTGGAAGCGGAGATTAATCCCCGGGCAGTGCAGCACATGTCAGATACCATGGAACAGCTGCGGCTTCTGGGAGAGTATGTAGAGCATGAAGTGTCAGTCTATGCAAGAAAATGCATAGATTATGAGCGAAAATCAGGAAAAAGGGTGCTGGTAAAAAAGGAAGAGTTCATGAAAACACCGGAAGTGATGAGGTCTTATATGCTCCATGAGCTTTTATGCAGGATTGCAGGGAGACGTAAGGATATTGAACAGATTCATGTGAAAACGCTGGGAGAATTGTTTGATCATCAGGTAGGAAGAGAAATTTCGCTTCCTTATAGTATAACTGCGGGACGATGTTATGAAGGGATTGAGCTGTATCGAAAGGAGACGGGGTCAGAGGAGGAACCGGTCGGTATGTCGGTGCGGGTGTTCGAAAAAACGTCAGATATGCAGGCATTTCCGAAAAAAACCTACACGAAATGGTTTGATTATGATATAATAAAAAATACTGTAAAATTGAGGCATAAAGAGCCTGGAGACTGGATTGTGATTGACCGTTCCGGGAGAAAGCAGAAGTTGAAACAGTATTTTATAAATGAGAAGATACCCCGTGAGGACAGAGAAAAGATCTGGCTTGTGGCAGACGGACAGGAGATCCTGTGGATCGTGGGGTACAGACAGAGTCAGAAATATCAGGTTACAGAAAAGACCAGTAGGATTCTGGAAATAGAAATATGCGGAGGAAAAAAAGATGGCAGAGAATGTTAGAGTGTTAGTTCCTGAAAAAGAGGTTGCAGCAAGAATTGAAGAGCTTGGCAGAAAGATCAGTGAAGATTATGCCGGAAAGCAGGTACACCTGATCTGTGTGCTGAAGGGAGGCGTTTTCTTCATGTGTGAACTGGCTAAGCGAATCAGTGTGCCGGTTTCCATGGATTTCATGAGCGTCAGCAGTTATGGAGACGGGACGTCTTCAAGCGGAGTTGTCAAGATTGCAAAAGATCTGGATGAATCGCTGGAAGGAAAAGATGTCCTGATCGTAGAAGATATTATCGATTCCGGAAGAACCCTGTATTATCTGATGGAGATCCTTTCCAAGAGAAATCCGAAGAGTATGCGTCTGTGTACGCTTCTTGACAAGCCGGAAAGAAGAGTGAAAGATGTGAAGGTTGATTATGTGGGATTTAATATTCCGGATGAATTTGTTGTGGGATATGGACTGGACTATGCACAGAAATACAGAAATCTGCCATTTATCGGAGTTGTAGAAGGCGTGGAGTAGAAAGGGGCTTTTAGATTGAATACGAAGAGAGCAAGAGGACTGAACAGTGCCGCGCTGCTGATATTTGTCATATTTTTATTTGCTGCGTTGTGGTTTACGAATCAGTTTGACCAGAGAGAAAAAGAGATTTCCTGGAAAGAATTTGAACAGATCATTCAGGAAGATAATGTTAAGACTGTGGTTGTGAATCAGAATAAGAATGTTCCGACCGGACGGGTCGATATCGAGATCATCAGCGGAGCGGATGAAGAAGATCAGGTGAAATATCTGTATGTGTCTGATGTAAATGAGATTCAGGATTATCTGAAGGAACATGAAATTGATTACAGTATGCCGGACGTTCCGCAGGACAGCTGGTTTGCAACAACACTGATGCCGATGCTTCTTGTTGTGGGCGGTATGATGCTTCTGTTTGCACTGATGAACCGCCAGGGAGGCGGCGCAAATGCCAAAGCTATGAATTTCGGTAAAAGTCGTGCGAAAATGACGACTGATAGAGATCGTAAGGTTACATTTGCCCAGGTGGCAGGACTTCAGGAAGAGAAGGAAGAACTGGAGGAGATCGTAGACTTTCTGAAGTCTCCGAAAAAATATATTCAGGTAGGCGCCAGAATTCCAAAGGGAGTGCTTCTCGTAGGCCCTCCGGGAACCGGTAAGACGCTTCTTGCGAAGGCAGTTGCAGGAGAGGCCGGAGTTCCGTTCTTTACGATTTCAGGTTCTGATTTTGTGGAAATGTTCGTAGGTGTGGGTGCATCCCGTGTGCGTGATTTGTTTGAAGAAGCAAAAAAGAATGCTCCATGTATCATCTTTATCGATGAGATTGACGCAGTTGCAAGAAGACGTGGTACCGGTATGGGCGGCGGACACGATGAGAGAGAGCAGACACTGAATCAGCTGCTGGTAGAGATGGATGGTTTTGGTGTAAATGAAGGAATCATCGTTATGGCTGCTACCAACCGTGTGGATATTCTGGATCCGGCCATCCTGCGTCCGGGACGTTTTGACCGGAAGGTTATGGTTGGAAGACCGGATGTTCAGGGAAGAGAAGAGATCCTGAAGGTGCATGCGAAGGGAAAACCGCTCAGTGAAGAGATCGATCTGAAACAGATTGCACAGACCACAGCTGGATTTACGGGTGCGGATCTTGAGAATCTTCTGAATGAGGCAGCAATTCTTGCGGCAAAGGAAGATCGTGTTTTCCTGAAACAGGAGGATATTAAAAAGGCATTTGTAAAAGTTGGAATCGGTGCCGAGAAGAAGAGCCGTGTAATATCAGAAAAAGAAAAACGGATCACAGCATTCCATGAGGCCGGACATGCGATTCTGTTCCATGTGCTTCCGGATGTCGGGCCGGTATACAGTGTGTCTATCATTCCGACCGGCGGAGCAGGTGGATATACGATGCCGCTTCCGGAGAAGGATGAGATGTTTAACACAAAAGGCAAGATGCTTCAGGATATTACGGTTGCACTTGGCGGACGTGTAGCGGAAGAGGAAGTGTTTGATGATATTACAACCGGTGCTTCACAGGATATCAAGCAGGCGACCAGTCTGGCAAAATCTATGGTTACCAAGTTTGGTATGTCTGAGGCGGTGGGACTGATTAATTATGATGATGATAATAATGAAGTATTTATCGGACGGGATCTCGCCCATACTGCAAGAGGCTATGGAGAGGGCGTGGCTACCGTAATTGATCAGGAGGTTAAGCGGATTATCGATGAATGTTATGACAGGGCACGCCATATCATTCGAAAATATAATAATGTTCTGCATGCATGTGCGGAATTGCTTCTGGAGAAGGAAAAGATCTCCAGAGACGAATTTGAAGCATTGTTTACCGAAGAAGTGTCAGAGGCATAGTGAAAGAACAGAATAGATTAGTGAGGTGCAGCATGAGGGAAGCAGCTTTATTTTGTGATGGGACGGCCAGTTATGTGTATCCGGCTGAGCCGGTAGAGAATGAATTGGTAACGCTGCGTTTTCGAACGGCAAAGGATGATGCAAAGAGAGTACGGCTGATGACGAAAGTCGGAGGCTATGATATGGAAAAGGAAAAGTCGGAAGGTGAATTTGACTATTATCAGATCAGCTGGAGACTGAATGAGGATCCCTTCCGGTATTGTTTTGAAATTCAAAATAACGAAGAAAAATGTTATTATAACAGGTGTGGCGTATCGAAGGAAATCGTGGAATTTTACAATTTTGTGATTGTTCCCGGTTTCTCGACGCCGGACTGGGCGAAGGGGGCGGTCATGTATCAGATATATACAGACCGCTTTTATAACGGAGATCCAACGAATGACGTGGAAACAAATGAGTATTATTATATCGGAGATTATTCCCAGAAAGTAACAGACTGGAATAAATATCCTGCGGCAATGGGGGTTCGTGAGTTCTACGGCGGCGATCTCCAGGGAGTCATCGATAAGCTGGATTATCTGCAGGATCTGGGGGTAGAGGTGCTGTATTTTAATCCATTGTTTGTATCTCCCTCCAATCATAAGTATGATATTCAGGATTATGATTATATTGATCCGCATTACGGCAGGATTGTGAATGACGGAGGCGAAGTACTGGCACAGGGAGTCACAGAGAACAGCAAAGCGACAAAATATCAGAAAAGAACGACAGACCCGGAAAATCTGGAAGCCAGCAATCAGCTGTTTATTCAGCTGGTAGAAGAACTGCATAAGCGTGGAATGAAGATCATTCTGGACGGTGTATTTAATCATTGTGGTTCTTTTAATAAATGGATGGACAGGGAAAGAGTATATGAAAAACAGGAAGGGTACGCTCCCGGAGCATATATTTCTCCGGACAGTCCCTATAAAAGTTACTTCCGTTTCTTTAAAGAAGAGTCGGAAAACTGGCCATATAATCATAATTATGACGGCTGGTGGGGACATGATACGCTTCCAAAACTCAATTATGAAGATTCTGTAAAGCTTGAAAATTATATATTATATATCGGAAGAAAGTGGGTGTCTCCTCCGTATAACGTAGATGGATGGCGCCTTGATGTGGCGGCGGATCTTGGCCGCAGCAATGAATATAATCACCGTTTCTGGAAAAAATTCCGACGTGCAGTTAAGAATGCAAATCCGGGTGCTTTGATTCTTGCCGAACATTATGGGGATCCAAGTGACTGGCTTCAGGGAGACGAGTGGGATACGGTTATGAATTATGATGCATTTATGGAGCCTGTAACCTGGTTTCTGACCGGTATGGAAAAACACAGTGATGAAGCCAGAGAGGAACTTCTGGGTAATGCAGATAATTTCATCAGCTCTATTTCACATCATATGTCGAATATGCTGACACCTTCACTTCAGGTGGCAATGAATGAGCTTTCGAATCATGATCACTCCAGATTTCTTACACGGACCAATCATATGGTAGGACGTGTGGAAAATCTCGGACCGAAGGCGGCAAATGAATATGTCAATCTCGGAGTCATGCGGGAAGCGGTGGTCATGCAGATGACATGGATTGGAGCGCCTACAGTATATTATGGAGATGAGGCCGGCGTCTGTGGTTTCACGGATCCGGATAACAGAAGGACCTATCCGTGGGGGCATGAAGATAAAGAACTGATCGCATTTCACAGAGAAATGATCCGGATTCACAAGGAACATCCGGCACTTCGAACCGGTTCTCTGAAGATTATCAAGGGTGATGAAAATATACTTGCTTATGGAAGATTTAAGGAGAATGATAAAGTAATTGTTATCATTAATAATCGCAGTGAACTAACACAGATAACCGTTCCGGTATGGGAGGCTGAAGTTCCTGTAAAATGCAGAATGAAAAAAGAGATATATTCTTATCTCGACGGATATACAACAGATTACGAAGAATATCTGGTTGAAGATGGTGAAGTAGTGGTAAATATGGGGGCACATTCCGCTTTAGTGATGTACTATGATAACTAGGGGACGGGGGATTTTTAAAAATCCCCCGTCCCCTAGTAACGTTTTTATTTCTTTATTTCGTTAAAACTTCCACACCGGTTTCTGTAATCAGAACCATATATTCGACCTGCGCAGAGAGCCCATCATCGTCTGTATATACAGTCCATCCATTATCTTCATCAATATAAAAATCAGGTCCGCCTTCGTTGATCATCGGTTCTATCGTAAATATCATTCCAGGAACCAGCACCATTTCACTGCCTTTCGGAGTCACATAGCTCACAAAAGGTTCTTCGTGAAAAGCAAGCCCGATTCCATGGCCGCCAATTTCTTCAACCACGGAATATCCATTTGCCCTTGCATGTGTGTTGATTGCATATGCGATATCTCCGAGGTGTCCCCATGGTTTTGCTGCTTTTAAGCCAAGTTCAACGCATTCTCTGGTAACACGTACGAGTTTTTCGGCCTTTGGAGATATGTTTCCGATAGTAAACATACGTGAAGCATCAGAAAAATATCCGTTCAGTATGGTAGATACATCAACGTTAACAATATCTCCCTCGACAAGAATCTCGTTTTCATCTGGAATGCCATGGCAGATTACGTTATTGATAGAAGTGCAGACACTTTTCGGGAAACCCTGATAATGTAAAGGTGCCGGAATTCCGCCGTGTTCTACAGTATAATCATATACAAGCCGATCGATTTCAGCTGTACTCATACCGGCATGAATATGTGCTGCGACATGATCAAGAACAGCAGTGTTTAGATCAGCACTTTTTTTTATTGCATCAATTTGCTCTGGTGTTTTTAGCAGAGAGCGGTCAGGAACAATGTGTCCCTTCGCTTCCAGCGTCCATAATTTTATATCCAACTTATCCACATGATTACCTACTTTCTACACAATATTATCCACATGCTATTATAGCACGTTTACTAAAAAGGGACAGGGGATTTTTAATTTGGGACGGAGGATTTTTAAAAATCCTCCGTCCCTATTGTGCGTTTTTTTAAAATACGTTATAATTTTTACTGTATTCTGGGCAATTTTATGTGGAATATGGTTTTGGTGAGACATATGTAAGTAAGAGGAAAGGAGTGGGCGTATGTTAAGAATAGGAATGTTAACAAGCGGCGGAGATTGTCAGGCTTTGAATGCCGCTATGCGAGGTGTAGTAAAAGGACTTTGCTCAAAAAGAGATGATGTTGAAATCTATGGATTTCAGGATGGATATAAGGGGCTGATTTATTCAAATTTTAAAATGCTTACTTCAAGAGATTTTTCCGGAATATTAACACAGGGCGGAACGATTCTGGGGACATCCAGACAGCCGTTTAAATTAATGCGTGTTCCGGATGAGAATGGGCTGGATAAAGTTGAAGCGATGAAGCATACTTATCATAAGCTGAATCTGAATTGTCTTGTGGTTCTGGGAGGCAATGGTACGCATAAAACTGCCAATATGCTGAGAGAAGAGGGACTGAATGTAATTACACTTCCGAAGACGATCGATAATGACTTGTGGGGAACAGATATGACATTTGGTTTCCAGAGCGCGGTTGACATTGCAACGGATACCATTGACAAGATTCATACAACGGCTACCTCTCACAGTCGTGTGTTTATTATCGAAGTAATGGGACATAAAGTGGGGTGGGTTACGCTTCATGCAGGTATTGCTGGTGGAGCGGACATTATTCTTCTGCCCGAGATTCCATATGATATCAATGTCGTAGTAGATGCAATAGAAAAACGTGATAAAGCAGGCAAGAGATTTACAATCATTGCAGTTGCAGAGGGAGCTATTTCAAAAGGGGATGCAGCGCTTAGCAAAAAGGAATTAAAAGAGAAAAAAGAAAAGAAAAAATATCCATCTGTTGCATATGAGCTGGCAGAGAGAATTCAGAAGAAATCAGACAAAGAAGTAAGAATCACTGTACCGGGACATACGCAGAGAGGTGGATCTCCATGTGCTTATGACAGAGTGTTATCAACAAGACTTGGAGCGGCTGCGGCAGAAGCAATTCTGAAAGGCGAGTATGGTTATATGCTTGGAACCAAGAATCAGGATATTGTAAAAGTGCCGCTGCAGGAAGTAGCAGGAAAGTTAAAATACGTGGATCCTAAGGCAGATATCATTAAAGAGGCAAAACTGACAGGAATCAGTTTTGGTGACGAATAAGACAGCGAATTGAAAGACGGGGAGTGTAACGAATGTCATATACGGCATTATACCGAAAGTTTCGTCCAAGTGAATTTGAGGATGTAAAAGGGCAGGATGCCATTGTAAAAACATTAAAAAATCAGATAAAATCTGATCGCATCGGTCATGCATATCTGTTTTGCGGGACGAGGGGAACAGGAAAAACAACCGTGGCGAAAATATTTGCAAAAGCGGTGAACTGTGAGCATCCGGTTGATGGAAGTCCATGTGGCGAGTGTGCAATGTGCCGGTCGATTGCGGCCGGCACATCCATGAATGTGATCGAGATTGATGCGGCTTCTAACAATGGTGTAGATAATATCCGGGAAATCCGTGAAGAAGTAACGTACAGGCCGACAGAGGGAAGATATAAAGTATATATTATAGACGAGGTTCACATGCTGTCTATTGGTGCGTTTAATGCACTTTTGAAAACACTGGAAGAACCACCGGAATACGTAATATTTATTCTGGCGACTACGGAGGCGCATAAGATTCCGATTACAATACTGAGCCGGTGTCAGCGCTATGATTTTAAACGCATTTCCATTGACACGATTTCCGACAGACTGAGAGAGCTGATCGATAAGGAACAGTGGGATGTTGAAGACAAAGCTGTGCGTTATATTGCAAGAGCAGCAGATGGATCCATGCGGGATTCCTTGAGCCTTCTTGACCAGTGTGCAGCATTTTACATGGGGGAAAGGCTGACCTATGATCATGTGCTGGAAGTACTGGGGGCGGTGGACACAGAAGTGTTCAGCAGATTACTCAGAGAACTGCTTGCAATGAATGTGCATAAAGTAATGGAAATCGTGGATGAACTGGTGATGCAGGGCAGAGAACTGTCTCAGCTTTCGACGGACTTTACATGGTATCTTCGTAATCTTCTGCTGGTGAAATGTTCAGATGATATGGAAGACGTACTGGATGTATCAACGGAAAATCTGTTGCTGTTAAAAGAAGAAGCGCAGATGATCGATAACGATACATTGATCCGTTATATCCGGATTTTTTCAGATCTTAGCGGTCAGTTAAAATATGCGACGCAGAAGAGAGTGCTTCTGGAGGTGACCTTGATCAAGCTTTGTTGTCCGGCTATGGATCAGAATCAGGATGCACTTCTTGATCGTATCCGTGCAGTTGAAAAAAGACTGGATGAGGGAGATTTTGAGACCGGCGCCAGAGAGAAAGTGATCTATGTAAATGGGACACCAGAGGAAGTAGAGCCGAAGCCAAAGCCAGAACTTCCGGCGGCCCTGAATGAAGAGGTAAAGGCAGTTGCCAAAGATTTCCGGATGATTACCAGTCAGGCATCACCGATGCTTCGTACTTATCTGAAAAAAGCACGGCTCAGTGCGGGTGAAGGCAATCGTCTGCTGATCGTATTACCGGATGAGATGAGTGCAGGGATAGTTGCGACGCCGGAACATCGGGGAGAGATAGAAGGTCTGATAGAAGAAAAGATTGGAAAGCGAATTGAAGTAGAAATTCGACATATTGAAGAGGGACGGAGATTCGAAGATAGTTTTGTGGATCTTGAAAGCATGATTCATATGGATATAACGATAGAAGATTAGATAATATAAATAAAATAACAGGAGGATTGTAATTATGGCAAAAAGAGGAGGATTTCCGGGTGGAGGAATGCCGGGAAATATGGCAAATCTGATGAAGCAGGCACAGAAAATGCAGCGTCAGATGGAAGAACAGGCAAAAGAGATGGAGACAAAAGAGTTCAGTGCGACTGCTGGAGGCGGCGCGGTTGAGGCAACTGTTTCCGGAACAAAGAAATTGCTGAAAATCAAACTGGATGAAGAAGTTGTTGATCCGGATGATGTTGAGATGTTAGAGGATCTTATTGTGGCAGCGATTAATGAAGCATTTGATAAAGTAGACGAAGAGTCTGCCTCTGCAATGTCCAAGTTTACCGGTGGCATGGGTGGAGGAATGCCGGGATTATTCTAACAGGGAGTTGCATAATATGGATTATTACAGCAGCCAGATGAGCAGGTTGATAGAAGAATTATCATGCCTTCCGGGCATAGGAGCAAAGTCAGCGTCAAGGCTGGCTTTTCACTTGATTCATATGCCATTGGAAGATGTAAAAAGACTTGCTTTAACAATGGTGGAAGCGAGAGAAAATATAAAATATTGCAAAGAGTGCTGTACTCTTACCGATCAGGAATTGTGTCCGATATGCAGTAACAGTGGAAGAGACCACAAGACAATTATGGTGGTAGAAAACACAAGAGACCTGGCGGCCTATGAAAAAACAGGAAAATATAATGGAGTATATCATGTGCTGCACGGTGCAATTTCCCCCATGCTGGGGATCGGACCGGAAGATATCAAACTAAAAGAGTTGATTGCGCGCCTTCAGGGAGATGTGGATGAAGTGATTATTGCTACTAACTCAAGCCTGGAAGGTGAAACGACGGCTATGTATATCAGTAAACTGATAAAACCGACAGGAATCAAAGTGAGCAGAATTGCAAGCGGCGTTCCTGTAGGAGGAGATCTTGAATATATTGACGAAGTAACATTACTTCGGGCACTGGAAGGCAGAACGGAGCTTTAATTTGGGACGGAGGATTTTTAAAAATCCTCCGTCCCAAATTAAAAATCCCCTGTCCCTAATGAGGTATTAAGATGAAGAAAAAGATAACATCTGTAGATATTGCCCGTGCCGTGGGGGTATCTCAATCTACGGTATCGATGATATTGAATAAGAAGTATAACATGTCTTTTTCAAAGGAAACTGTGGAAAAGGTGG
Organism: Dorea sp.; assembly: GCA_016295505.1. Lineage (GTDB taxonomy): Bacteria > Bacillota > Clostridia > Lachnospirales > Lachnospiraceae > Dorea_A. The sequence goes on along the minus strand of JAEDLC010000006.1, from coordinate 3,798 downwards.
AAAAGGCGGCAAAAGATTTGGGATATCTTCCGCCTAAAAGGAAGGTAAGAAAGGGAACGCGCCAGGAGAAGCTGCTGGTGGTTTTCTGCCCGAATCTCACCAATCCTTATTATGTGATGCTTCTTCAGGGGATAGAGTCCCGTGCGAAAGAGCAGGGATTTGGACTGTTTGTGTGTAATACGCAGCGTGATCTGAAAATGGAGGAAAGATATCTTAAGATGATGTGGCAGATGCGTCCGCTGGGCATTATTTATACGTTTAATCCCAGTCATTGCTTTATGGATCTGGTGGAGGAGCTTGGACAGCAGATTCCCGTAGCGGTTGTGAATAATCAGAATGAAAAAATGGATGTTGATGCGGTAGAACTGGATAATGCGAAACTGGGACGTGTCATGGCCAGGCATTTGCTGGAACTTGGACACTTTAAAGTTGCTTATATTGCACCTCCTCTTACTGCCAGGCAAAAACAGCGTTCTAAACGTGTGGAAGGTTTTCTGAAGGAATATGAAAAAATGGGGCTGAAAGATCAGGTGATCATCAAGGCTGCAAAGGAAGAAATTGATCTGGATGTTGCGCATATTGATTCAGAGTATATGATCGGATATGAACTGACGCATGAAGTGGTGATGGAGAATCCGGATGTTACGGCAATTGTCGGACTAAATGATATGATTGCATTCGGAATTATGGACGCCCTTCATGAATTTAAGATTAAAGTGCCTTCAGAAGTATCGGTTATGGGATGCGATAATACGTTGTTTGCCCGAATGCATAATGTGGATCTGACTACGATAGAACATTTTGTCATATATAAGGGAAGGGACGCCTGCGATATTATTATGAAAAAGATTGCGCTTCATCATTCAACGTATTCGGAGATGCCTCCGATCAGCACTTATCATGTTGAATATGAGCCAAGATTGATTGTCAGAGGGACAACGGGCTATGCAAAAAATCAAAGAAGAAAATAAAATTAATTCTTTTGGGGAAATTATTACTAATAAAGACGACAATAGAAAGATTTCTTTACATCATTTTCGCAGAATAATTAATTTTTTTGCGGAAAAATATGATTGATTTTTCAAAAATCAAACTAATAATATAATAATATTAATAAAGATAATTACTAATAAAAAATAGAGGCTATTGACCAATATTCATAGCATAAGTTATAATTCAGACAAGTGGTAAGTGAAACATATTAACAGCAAAAAAGGAGGAAGAAAAATGAAATTTTTCATTGACACAGCTAATGTGGAAGACATTAGAAAAGCAAATGATATGGGGGTTATCTGCGGAGTGACAACAAATCCATCTCTGATTGCCAAGGAAGGAAAAGTATTCGAAGATGTAATTGCAGAGATTGCTTCTATCGTAGACGGACCAATCAGCGGTGAGGTAAAGGCAACAACAGTTGATGCAGAAGGAATGATCAAGGAAGGAAGAGAGATCGCAAAGATCCATCCGAATATGGTTGTTAAGATCCCAATGACTGTAGAAGGTTTAAAGGCTTGTAAGCAGTTATCTTCTGAAGGCATCAAGACAAATGTTACTTTGATCTTTACTGCAAATCAGGCACTTCTTGCAGCAAGAGCAGGTGCAACTTATGTATCTCCGTTCCTTGGACGTCTGGATGATATTTCTGTAAGAGGAACAGATCTGATCTCCGAGATCGCCCAGATCTTTGAAATTGCAGGAATCGAAACAGAGATTATCGCAGCAAGTGTTCGTCACCCAATGCATGTAACAGACTGTGCACTTGCAGGAGCTGATATTGCAACTGTTCCATATAAAGTAATCGAGCAGATGACAAAGCATCCTCTGACAGATGCAGGTATTGCAAAATTCCAGGCTGATTATAAAGCAGTGTTTGGAGAATAATCTGAATCAGAAAACAGAATTTTAGGAGGATGAACATGAACAAATTAGAGTTGATGAAGACGGCAAATGAAGTCCGCAAGGGGATCATTGCAGCTGTCCACAGCGCAAAATCCGGACATCCGGGTGGCTCATTGTCTGCTGCTGATATTTACACTTATCTTTATTTTGAAGAAATGAATATTGATCCAGAGGATCCGAAAAAAGCAGATCGCGACCGTTTTGTACTTTCCAAAGGACATACAGCGCCAGGATACTATTCTGCTCTGGCGAACAGAGGATTTTTCCCGGTAGAAGATCTGACAACGCTTCGTAAAGTGGGATCCTACCTGCAGGGACATCCGGATATGAAACATATTCCGGGAGTAGATATGTCCAGTGGATCTCTGGGACAGGGAATTTCCGCTGCAGTAGGAATGGCTGTTTCTGCAAAATTATCAGGAGACGATTACAGAGTTTATACTCTGCTTGGAGATGGAGAGATTCAGGAAGGTCAGGTATGGGAAGCTGCCATGCTGGCAGGATTCCGTAAACTTGACAATCTGGTGGTGATTGTGGATAACAACAATCTCCAGATTGATGGACCAATTGATGAAGTAAACTCTCCTTATCCGATTGATAAGAAGTTTGAGGCATTTAATTTCCATGTGATCAACATCAATGGAAATGATTTTGATGAGATTGACGCTGCATTTAAAGAAGCACGTGCTACAAAGGGACAGCCAACAGCGATCATCGCGAAGACTGTAAAAGGAAAAGGAGTTTCCTTCATGGAAAATCAGGTAGCATGGCATGGAAGTGCTCCGAATGACGAGCAGTATGCAGTCGCTATGGCAGACTTAGAAAAGGTAGGTGAAGCATTATGTCAGAAGTAAAGAAAATCGCAACAAGAGAAAGCTACGGTAATGCTTTGGTTGAACTTGGAAAAGAACATGAAGATGTTGTAGTACTGGATGCCGATCTTGCAGCTGCTACAAAGACCGGAACATTTAAAAAGGCGTTTCCGGAACGTCATATTGACTGTGGAATTGCAGAATGTAATATGATGGGCGTTGCAGCGGGAATTGCAACAACCGGAAAAGTACCATTTGCAAGTTCCTTCGCAATGTTTGCAGCAGGGCGTGCTTACGAGCAGGTTCGTAACTCCATCGGATATCCGAAGTTAAATGTAAAAATTGGGGCAACACATGCGGGAATCTCAGTAGGAGAAGATGGAGCAACCCACCAGTGTAATGAAGACATTGCTTTGATGAGAACGATTCCGGGAATGGTGGTAATCAATCCTTCCGATGATGTGGAAGCGAAGGCAGCAGTAAAAGCAGCGTATGAACATGTTGGACCGGTATATCTCCGTTTCGGAAGACTGGCAGTTCCGGTAATCAATGATACACCGGAATATAAATTTGAACTTGGAAAGGCGATCACACTGCGTGAAGGCACAGATGTAACAATTATCGCATCCGGACTTCCGGTATCTGAGTCCCTGGCTGCAGCAGAAAAGCTGGCAGCAGATGGAATCAGTGCAGAAGTAATCAATATGCATACGATTAAACCATTGGATGAAGAAGCTGTGATTGCAGCAGCGGCAAAGACTGGAAAGATCGTAACGGTAGAAGAACATTCCGTAATTGGCGGCTTGGGAAGTGCTGTATGTGATGTGGTTGCAGAAAAAGCACCGGCAAAAGTAATGAAGATTGGTGTTAACGACACATTTGGCGAGTCCGGACCGGCAGTACAGCTGATTAAAAAATACGGATTAGATGCAGACAGTATTTATGAAAAAGTAAAAGCCTTTGTAAAATAGAAAAATCATAAATGCAGATAAGGAAAAATTCCAGGAGAAATCCTGGAATTTTTTTGATGAGTAAAAAAGGGACAGGGGATTTTTAATTTGGGACGGAGGATTTTTAAAAATCCTCC
>JAEDLC010000071.1 GCA_016295505.1 Dorea sp. | reverse complement strand
CGGATAAGTCTCATCATTTAAAGTAATGCCAGATGCATCATGCATCAGTATGTTGACAAAACTACGCGTGCGCGCCAACTACTCCCTTACCGTTGATGTTAATTATACGAATGAATCGGAAGGTTGTCAATCATTTTTCTAAATAAAACATTGACATTCTGTCCCTTTACGCAGCGTATTTTCTATTCTTCAAAAAACAGATCCCGTTAAGAATGCTTGATCGCAGTATTCAGATCCGTCTCCACCTCATCCAGTTCCGACAGGATCTCCTGATGCTGCTCTTCAAACAGAAGTCTTTTGTTATATTGATAATACTTTGCACAGTCATTTTCTTTCAAAAACCAGATGCTGTAATAACTGGTATTGAGCTCTGTCACAAAGGATACCATCTCCTGACTGTCGCCAAATGCATCCTCCATAAAGTCAAATGCATGCTCCAGAGCCTGCATGGCCGCATCCACGGCAGATTCCCGTTCCTGCACTTTTCTTTGGAATTCTTCTTTTACCCGTGCAAATGCATCTTCTCCTGTCAGATGTTCTTTCCTCGTCAGCTGGTCATACTCTTCCAGTGTGTCCGTTACCCGTCTGCGGATCTGATCTTCCAGCTTTGTCATCTGCTCCGCTTTCCGAAGCTTCGCATAAGTATCTCTGGCATCGCTGACAACCGGCATAAGCTCAAGGCTTTCCCTGTACTTTCTCAGATACTCATACAGCATTGTCACATACTGATCCTCCAGATATGCTGCTTTGAAAAAAGATCCCAGCCTTCCGATGAGCATATTCACAACACTGAGTCTCTCGTCAAATGATGCATATCGAAGCTGTTCCAACGTATCCTTGCTGTAGCAGCCTTCCACAATTTTTTCCAGTCCGTAGTCTTTTTTATATTTTTCATATAATTCCAGATAATTTGCAAAATCCTTCGCAATCTTCCAGTGCTGGATATATTGATGTACCACTTCACGATCCGCCTTTTTCCCAAGGACTTCGTATGTTTTTAACAGCTGTGACAGGTCTTCCCATCCTCTTGCAGTCGCAAATACTTTTCCGTCTACCGTTGTTTCCATACGGTAAAAATGATCTTTTCGAAGTTCCAGATAGGCCAGAATTGCCGGATGAATCTCTGCCTGATAAGCATACTCTCTCCACACACCGTAATTTTCCTCCACATCGATCTTCCGGATTCGATCGAGGGTCACCACATCAAACTCCCGGACAGACTTGTTATATTCCGGAGGATTGCCTGCAGCAACGATGATCCATCCTTCCGGAACCTTCTGATTCCCAAACATCTTACACTGCAGAAACTGAAGCATCGTCGGAGCAAGTGTCTCCGATACACAGTTGATCTCATCCAGAAACAGGATTCCCTCCCTGACTCCTGTCTTCTCCATCTTTTCATACACAGAAGCAATGATCTCACTCATTGTATATTCTGTCACAGAACAGGTTTTTCCACCATAGCTCTTTTCCTGAATAAACGGTAATCCGATCGCACTCTGCCTCGTATGATGTGTGATCGTATAAGATACCAGACCGATTCCGCACTCTCTGGCAACCTGCTCCATAATCTGCGTCTTCCCGATTCCCGGAGGGCCCATCAGAAGAATCGGACGCTGCCGTATGGCCGGAATCATATAATCCCCGTACGCATCCTTTTTCAAATATGCTTCTATGGAATCCTGAATCTCCCGTTTCGCTCTCTTTATATCCATGACTCTTCTCCCTTCACATCCTGCTCTGTCTCTTCTGCCTCCAGTATGATCTTCATCGCCCAGGACGGCACATCCACATCTTCATAATCTTCTTCCATAAATACAAATGCAGTCTCATACGGCGGCATTTTCGCCGGATAGACGCCCCGACCGTCTGTAAAGTAGATCAGTCCTTTCAGCCGCTCAAATGCATGTGCTTCGATCAGTTGATCTACGTATGCAAATGCCGGTCGAAAGTCTGTCCCGCCTTCTCCCCGAAGTTCCAGATGTTCCATGTACTTCTCCAGTTCTTCTTTACAGGTGATTTTCTGATCAGTCTGAACCTGATCATCACACTGAATGACATGAATATTCACCTTATGAAAAAAGCTGTCATTTTCACTCAACACACCATACGTTTCCTCCAGGAACTTCCTCACCAGTTCCCCGGAACAGGACATAGAAGTATCGATCACAATCACAAATTCTTCCACCTTCTGAACTTCTTTCCATTCCTGCGGCTCGATCAGAGGCATATTTCCATACAGAGACAATCCATAACTGTAAAACACATAATCAAATGCATCCGGATCCACCGCCATCTCTTCCTTTAAAACTGCAAATTTTCTCAGAAACTGCCGATAATCGTATCTCTCCCTGTTCTCTACCCTGACCTGAGAAGCAAGATCACCGGAAGCAGACGAGGCCTCCTGTGAAAATGTCTCCATATCCGTTTCCATCTGCTCACTGATACTCTGCCATTGATTCTCAATCTGACTCTGCTTATTCTGTTCATCATCTTTTGGCCAGTAGCTGTGATCATCCATCCGGAATTCCTGTTCCAGCTTTCTCAGTTCCTGTTCATTCATCTTCCATTCTATGAGAGAACCATATACTTTTTCCGCAGTCAGTATCTTTCTCTCTTTTCCAAGCTTTCGATATGTTTCTCTGCGCAGCGGAGAACGGCTTTTCAGCAGACACCTGTGCTGCATGCTGTCAATGATGGATTCTGTCACAATATCACAGGAGAGGTCATACAAACGTTCCATTCGTCCGTTTCTCCGGATCATATGCCGGAAGATTCCATGCAGAACAAGATGCAGATAGCGTCTGTTCACTTCTGTTCTGTCCTCACGGTACAGTCCACCCAGATACTGTGGATGATAATACAGATACAGCCCGTCCGTCCCAAGCCCGTCTGCCCCGATATCCATTACAAATACAAGACTGCTCAGTGCCACATCCAGAAAGCGCATCTTCATATAGAGTTCATTTCTGGATACTGCCAGTATCTTTCGGCTTACTTCTTCCAGTTTTTCTTCTGTTGTCCTGTTATAATTCAAATCTCTTTTTCTCCTTCGGATACCGTTTATGTTTCTCATCCATAAGATAACTGAGGATCTCTGTTTTCTTCTCACCGGATGCTGCTTCGATCGCACTATCCATTGCATTCTCGGTCCAGTATCCTTCTTTTCCAAGAAACGCTAGCCCCGCAAATGCTTCTTTTGTGACCAGATACCTTCCAGCCTCTTCTGTATGCTCTTTCAGCCACAGCTGATAAGCCTTTTTCTCCTTTTCCCCAAGATCATATGGATACATCAGGCGATTCAGGACCAGCTCTGCTGTTGTCCGGATCTCCTCTTCCGCTATCGTATGAAATAACATCTCATCGTATTTTTTATAATCCAGTTCCCGATTATAAAAGCACTGGCGATAATATCCGCCGGCACCGTGATGATGTGTGACCAGAATTCTCGCCGGTGTATTTTCCACCGCTTCTTCATAATGTTCCGGAAACAGGATTCTTGCCTCTTCTCCTTCTTCATAATATAGAAGAATTGCCCGGATCTGATACCGCATCTCATCTACAATCGATTTCAGGCAGCTTTTTTTCCCGTGCAGAAAGTGAATCTCCACATTCGATATATGGCAGCCTGTAAGCGCCCCTCCTCCCATATCCAGAAGGCTGTCGGCAAGCGTTAACCCTGTAAGATGCCTGCATCGATAAAACGCATATCTTCCAATCTCCGTAATCTGAAGCGGGAGCCATACTTCTGTCAGTTCCTCCCCACAGATACGGTGCCGTTCCCGTGCATAATCCGCACTTTTCCCCAGCCAGATCTTATCTCCTTCATCCTCATGATCCATGGCAAATGTATAAGGAGCCAGCGCTGTGACCGGTTTTCCTTCGATCTCATCCGGCAGAATGACCTGTCCATCCGTTCCATAGCACCCGGTAATCATAATCCCATTTCCGATTGTCCGATAATGAATCTCCGGACAGATCAGTTCTTCCTGTTTGTTCCATATCCTGTCTTCCCGCATGTTCTGTCTGTCCTTCCTTAATAATATCCTTTCCACATATTCAGGTACATATGACAGTTCGTCTGAAGATTCAGCCACAGGCTTCGCATATGTCCCAGTCCCGGCGGATTGTCTGCCGCTGCCATCACATACGAAAGTCCCGCCCTTCTTGCATAATGATCTGCTTTTCGAAGATGCCACCCATTCGTCACGACTACACAGTCTTTCCATCCACAGTTTTTCATCATCCGCGCAGCATATTGAAGATTATGATAAGTACTGACAGCCTGTGTTTCCTCAAAAACACAAGTCTCCGATACTCCTTGCCCGACTGCATACTTCTTCATCACTTCTGCTTCCACATACTGGTTGTGCACGGCACCTCCCGACATGATCAGATATCCGACTTTTTTTTCTTTCCACAGTTCAATCGCCTTATCCACACGGCTTTTCATCATATCAGACGGTTCCCCGTCTTCCTCCGCACAATATCCACATACAACAGCACAATCATAATACTCCTGCTCCCATCGTTTTTTAGGAGCCCGAAACATCATACAGAACAGAAATATGTTTACAAGCATACATTCTGCTGCGATCCATCCAGGCACATTCGTTTTTTTCTTCATCTCATTATCCCTTCCCGTTCCAGAAATAATCTTTTTTCATTCTACTATGCCTTGCCGGAGATTTCAAGAAGTGCCGGGTGAAACTGCTCCTCAGGTCTTCGGTACTATTCTGTCCTCCGGTTTCATATAATAATAAAAATCCTTTTCCCCGGTGATCTATGCTTTCAAAAAAGAACTTCACCAAATGCATACTCCTCCTCTTTCTTTACATCTTCTGTTTTCTGGGAGGAAAATTTGCTGCCCGCCTTTTTCCCTTATCTTCTTCTGAATCAGATTCTGCCGCACCGACTGCTTCTAATACATCTACATCCATCCTGGCAGAAACTGAAAACTGGGGGCTTAGTTTTCAGGAAGAGGGGCAGACGCCCGTTGCCAACGCAACCATGGAGGATCTTGAAAAACACCATGCATACTATGCAGAAGACACGAACAATAAGGTGATCTACCTGACCTTTGACTGTGGATATGAAAACGGAAACACAGAAGCAATCCTGGATGCTCTCAAAAAACATAATGCTCCTGCTACTTTCTTTGTGGTCGGCAATTTTCTGGAATCTGAACCGGATCTGATCAGAAGAATGGTCAAAGAAGGACATACCGTAGGCAACCATACCTATCATCATCCCGATATGACACAGATCTCCTCGGAGGAGGAGTTTCAGAAAGAATTAACTTCTGTAGAAGAACTTTATCAAAAAGTGACCGGAGAGTCCATGCCAAAGTATTACAGACCTCCCCAGGGAAAATACAGTGAGGACAATCTGGAAATGGCCGACAAACTCGGATACCGGACATTTTTCTGGAGTCTTGCATATGTAGACTGGTATGACGATGCACAGCCGACAAAAGAGGAAGCCTTCGAAAAGCTTCTGGGCCGGATTCATCCCGGTGCCATCGTATTACTTCATAATACTTCCCGCACCAACGCAGAGATCCTGGATGAACTGCTTGGGAAATGGGAAGATATGGGCTATACGTTTCTTCCGCTTTCCAATCTGTATGCGTCATAAATCATATAAAAAAGGATTGTTGCAACAATCCCTTTTTATTTTTTTCTATTCAACTGTAACTGATTTTGCAAGATTTCTCGGCTTATCTACATCACATCCGCGTCCCACAGCAATATAATATGCAAACAGCTGCAGTGGAATGATTGCCAGTGAATTTGTAAAATACTTATTGGTCTCCGGAATATAGATTGCATAATCTGCGGCACGCTCAACATCTGTATTACCTTCCGTTGTTACTGCCATAACGAATGCACCCCTCGTACGCACTTCTTCCATATTACTGATCATCTTCTTATACAGATTTTTCTGTGTCAATACTGCAGCAACCAATGTTCCTTCTTCGATCAGAGAGATGGTTCCATGTTTCAATTCTCCGGCAGCATAAGCCTCTGAATGAATATAGGATATCTCTTTCAGCTTCAGAGATCCTTCCATCGAAATTGCATGATCAAGCCCGCGTCCAATAAAGAATACATCTTTTGCAGCCAGGTAACGGGTCGCAAACTTCTGTATATTGCCTTTATTATTCAGAAGCATCTCAACCTGGGCCGGAAGTGCTTTCAGATCCTCCAGCATATCCGCAAGCTCCGCGTCATTGATCTGACCTCTGACATGTGCAAACTTCATGGCCAGAAGATACATTGCAACAAGCTGAGCAGAATAAGCCTTGGTTGTTGCCACTGCAATCTCCGGTCCTGCCCATGTATACATCACATTATCAGCCTCTCTTGCGATAGAACTTCCCACTACATTCACCACGCCAAGCACTCTTGCTCCTCTTTTTTTAGACTCACGGAGCGCTGCAAGCGTATCTGCCGTCTCACCGGACTGACTGATCACGATCACCAGTGTATTTTCATCCAGGATTGGCTCCCGATAACGGAATTCTGACGCGATATCCACTTCTACCGGAATTCTTGCCATCTCTTCAAACACATACTTGCTGGTGTATCCTACATGAGAAGCCGATCCACAGGCAACTACCATGATCTTCTGGATCTTCTGAATCTCCTCATCCGTCATTCCCAGTTCATCAATCACAATCTTTCCCTCTTTCACTCTCGGAGAGAACGTATCTGTAATTGATTTCGGCTGCTCATACATCTCTTTCAGCATAAAATGTTCATATCCGCCTTTTTCAGCGGCGTTGACATCCCATTCAATTCTGGACATCTCTTTTTCAATCGGCTCTTCGTCTACATTGAAAAATTCCATGGAATTCTCAGTCATGCGGACAATTTCACCATTGTCAATGAATACGACATCTCTTGTATACTTCAAAACCGCAGGAACATCTGAAGCAAGAATACTTCCTCCATTAGTGCGTCCTACTATGAGAGGGCTGTCTTTTCTTACCGCATACAGCTCATCCGGATGATCCTGGAATATAATACCAAGTGCATAAGAACCTTCCATACGATGCATAATCTTGGTGACTGCCTGAAGCGGATTGCCGTTGTAATAATAATCCAGGAGATGAACAATGACTTCTGTATCTGTGTCTGACACAAACTCATATCCATGTGCAACCAGCTTCTTCTTAAGCTTCAGATAATTTTCAATAATTCCATTATGTACAACAACAATACTTTTGTCCTTATTAAAATGCGGATGTGCATTCACATCTGAAGGAGAGCCATGTGTTGCCCATCTGGTATGTCCGATTCCCAACGTTCCCGGAAGTGTCTCCCCATCATGCGTCATTTCACTTAATACTTTCAGTCTGCCTTTTGACTTCACCATATCTATCTGTTCGCCATTGTATACAGCAATTCCTGCGGAGTCATATCCTCTGTACTCTAACCTGGACAATCCATCCAGAAGAATTGGTGCCGCCTGCTGATTTCCAATGTATCCTACAATTCCACACATAATTATTTGCTCCTTACCTTTAAAATGTTGTACGATTTACCATTTTTTTTACATTATCATCCTGTATTGTATCAAACAATACCTTAAATGTAAAGAAAAAGAGGAATGTACCTTTTTCTACATTCCTCTTTGAATCTTTTTTAGTCCAGATCGATAATATCCATCTGGAAGGTATCATCCATCTCAGAATGACTCTTTCTTTTCTCCGGATGAGAACTTAACAGATCAGAAGTATCATCAATAAAATCATCACTTCCGTCAAATCCGATATCGTCAAAATCAGATTCTTCGTAATATCCCTCGAAATTATCAAAAGCCTCTTCATCCAGTGGTTCAAAAGCTTCAAAATCATCTTCGTCTTCGATTCGAACCTGCTTTACCGGCTTTCTGACAGCAGGTCCTTCCTGCTTTGCAGACTGGGATTGTTTCTTTCCTTTTTTCTCTCCCTTTTTAGAAGATTTCTTCTTTGCCGGTACCGGATCTTCAAAGTCATCCTCATCTTCTTCCTCTTCATCATCCAGATCGATTCCATATTCATCATACAGATCGTCCAGCTCCAGATTCCTGTGACGAAGCTTCACTGCAACAACAGTCAGAATGATCAGAAGGAACAGAATCAGCGCAGCAATCAGAATCACTGCAATATCCAGGAAATCCTCAATCAGACTTAATATCTTTCCCCAGATTCCCTTTGCTGCCTTCTTATTCGCAGCTGTGTCATCGACAGACTCTGTCTGCACATATCTCTGATATGTCTTATCCAGCGTATCATACTGGTACAGCACTTTCTGTCCATCTGTATTCAATGCATAGATCACGTAATACTCTGCGTTTTCCGTGTCCTGCCATGTGTCAAATTCTTTTCCGTTTAACGTAAGTGTTGTTTTCTGAAAACGTTCCGGAAGATTTACACTTCCATCATCTCTGAGCGGAATGATGTAGCGTCCGTTTGCAATCTCCACCTCTTCCATCGGTGTAAAGTTTCCTTTGTCTTCACTGTAAAGGAAAAAGTCTGCATCTCCTCCGTCTGCCGGTGTCAGATACATCGCAGATGTTCCACTTGCTTCCTGTGTGATCACCATGCAGGTCTCGCCTTCAAATTTCATCTCGCTTTTTACAAAGCCTTCCGGAATCAAGGCATCTGAGAAATCGTTGGTGATCACATACTGAGCTCCATCTACTTCTACCTGGATTCCATCTGTAACAGATGCTGTATCCTCTTCCTCAGTGATCAGAGAAGGATCCCCCGGTCCGATCGTAACTGCAGAACTTCCGGATGTGATCTCAAGCGCAGTTCCTGCCGAATCAATTCCCTCTGCGCCGGATACTTCAATCTTTGTATCTCCTTCCTGAAGTGCCTGAAACTTTATCGAAAAATCCAGAGTGGTGCTTTCCCCTGATCCTGTCAGTGTAATCGTTCCTTTTCCTCCGGAAGCGTTCTCTCCGCTGATGAATCTCAGCATACTGCTGTCATAAGTCAACGTGATTTCTACGTTATTCACTGTAGACGCCGAAGTCATCTGCGCCTTTACTTCAACCTCGGCACCGACCGTTGTTGACGGATCTGAAAAATGTATCTCAGCTGACGCCGCATTCGCAACCATTGACAATCCCGGACACAGCATACATACCATAACCAGTACGGCCATTATCCTTTTTATTTTTCTCATGTATCTTACCTCGTTTTTCTTCATACTCCGATTCACATACTACCCGACACAGATTTATCCCGTTTCCTATTCTGTGCCAACATCACCGCCGGTATCTCCTCCGGTTCCTGTTCCGCCACCGGTATCTCCTCCGGTTCCCGTTCCGCCGCCGG
>JAEDLC010000070.1 GCA_016295505.1 Dorea sp. | reverse complement strand
ATGTCATCTGTTCCTATAAGCAGGGATATTCCTGGATCGATGAAAAGGTGAATCCAATCCTGGCGTCAAAGGAGAATGTGGACAGTGTAGAGATCTTTTTCAAACCATTTTTGCCGGAAGGACAGACCGGGTGGCTGGATGAAGATGGTGCTGTACCAAAATACAATAATGTAAAAGATGATCCGAATCACTGGTATGATCTTCCGATTCGTTATCTTCAGGAGCTTTATCCGATAGAGGATGCGATTGTGGAGGCAGTCGGAGTTGAGAAAGATCATGTTGTATTTCAGATCTATGAAGGAACGGAGGATCTGACATATCTGGTCAGAGCGCTGGATGCGGACCATACCGTGGTATATGAAGATCGCTATCTTGCTGCAAACAGTGAGAGAGCATATCTGGATGATTTTCCGCAGCTGGGGAAGGTGCATCCTGCTACCGGTTTTTTAAGAGTCTGGAAGAATGGAGACGCTGTTCTGAATGAACGGATCTGGTCGGATGTGGAAAAAATATGGGAGATCTATCAGGCGGAAGTGCTTCCTGAGGTGCGTGCATATACCGATCGGATTACGGAAGGAAAAGACATGGTGGAAGCACAGCCATTCTTTTCAAAGCTGCAGCTTGATATCATCGCGAGTGAACCAAACGAGGTCCTGAACTCGAGAGAAGATCTGTTTTCTACGCTGGATGGTCTGCATGAAGACCTGTATTTTGCCGGAACTGACTATTTTAAAAACTATGGTATAGAAAAATGTGGAAAGATAACAGACGCACCGGGACTCATTCTTCCGGTTGTGAAAAAAGGAGAAGGAAAGCCATATTTTAAAGTTTCACTTTATTCGTTAAAGAAGAAATGTCCAACCATCGTGTGCGGTGATGAAGTAATCACATCCTCTGTAAAGAAATGGGATGTGGATATCTGGATGAAACGGCTGGAAGTAAAAGAACATAAAACGATTGTTACTTTACATGTCGGCAATGTCAGTGAAGAGTTGGTAGCGGCTTATGCAAAACTGATGGATGCTGGGGTGCTGGAATTGTCCGGACGTCTGAATGGAATCGAAGAACTGCGATTTGAAACGGATACCCGGACTTATTCTGCAGAAATTGTACCGGCAAAAATGGAAGAAAAGACGCTTCATATTGAAGATCTTGATATATTGGAGCATACACTGATCGGATATGAGCAATGCGTAGAGCTTTTGAATCAGCTGAAAAAAGTTCCCGGAGTTAATGTATATCAGACCACTCATTCCTATATGGGACGCAGCTTGTACGCAGTTGAACTGAAGCCACATCTGGAAGGATATATTTCCAGAGTCAAACGGATTACCAATCATCCGACAGAAATTATCAACACAAGGCATCATGCCAATGAGGTGTCTGGCACAAACGAAGCGTTCATGCTGCTTAAGACACTTCTGACGGACAAAAAATATGAAAATGTTGCGGATGACATGAATCTTATTCTTGTTCCGATGGAAAATGTTGACGGAGCCGCAATTCATTATGAACTGCAGAAAGACAATCCAACATGGAAGTTACATGTCGCAAGGTTTAACGCGATCGGAAAAGAATTCTACTATGAACATTTTGTGGATGAGACAATACACAAAGAAGCGAAGGGATTAAAGCGGTTGTTTATGAGACACCTTCCGGATTTCCTGATCGATAATCATGGTGTTCCAAGTCATGAGTGGGAACAGCAGTTTTCCGGATATACGTCTCCTTCCTATCGGGGATTCTGGCTTCCGAGATCTTTGATCTATGGATATTTCTATCATATTCAGGAGGAAAGATATCAGAGCAATATTACGCTGAATAAAAAAATGGAGGATGCGATTGCCGATGCATTTCTGGAAGACAAGGCAATTACAGAAGTGAATCTGTCATGGGCCAGACAGTTCGAAAAATACGCGCATGCATGGATGCCAAAACTGTTTCCGGCAAACTATTACAAGAATATGATCAATTACTGGATTCCAAGTCCGTATAATCCGGAACATCGATATCCATCCATAAAATATCCATGGATTCTGAGTGTGGATTTTGTCAGCGAGGTTGCAGATGAGACGGCACAGGGTGATTACTTATATGAATGTGCCAGATCACATCTGGTACATGATTTGGCAATCATCGACATGATCATAAACTGTTCTTATGTCTATGAGAAAGAATGGAACTATACGAGCGATGACGTTAAAGTGACTATGACGAGAAAGCGTCCGGTTATTGCTCGATAGAAAATAAAACATATTTCAAAGGAGGAGAAAAATGGAATATTTAAAACTCATCGGAATCTTGATTGTAATTTTAGGTTTTGCATTGAAACTGGATTCCATCCTGATCATTGTTGTTGCGGCTGTGGTAACAGCTTTAGTTGGCGGCCTGGGGCCGGTAGGACTGTGTGAGACCCTTGGTTCAAGCTTTGTGGCGAACAGAAGTATGGCAATCTTCATTCTTGTAATGCTTGTAACAGGAACACTGGAGAGAAACGGATTGAAAAATGCTGCTGCAGCACTGATCGGAAAAGTAAAAAATGCATCACCGGGAGTTGTAATCGGAGCATATGGAGTCATGAGATCCGTATTTGCTGCTTTTAATGTAGGATTTGGCGGTGTTGCAGGATTCGTACGTCCAATCATTATGCCGATGGCAACCGGTGCGATTGAAGCGAAAGGCGATGTGCCGAACGAAGAGCATGTGGAAGAGTTAAAAGGTATGGCTTCCGGTATGGAAAATATTGCGTGGTTCTTCTGTCAGGTATTGTTTATCGGTGGTGCCGGTGGATTGCTGGTACAGTCTACCTTAGAGCCGCTGGGATATCATGTGGAGCTTGCGGATCTTGCGAAAGTGGAGGTCCCGGTAGGTATCTTTGCTGCGATTGTTGCGATTGTATATTATGTAATCAAGGATAAAGCTCTTTGTAAAAAGTACTACAAAAAGGATAAATAAGCAGGAGGGGGGACACAGATATGTCATTTTTTACCAGCGCAGACTTTACACTTGGACAGAAATTACTGGAAATCATTTATATCATCATCGGTTTATTAACCATCTATACAGGAATCAAAAACATAAGAGATGAAGAGAATCCTTCACGCATTGGTACGGGTGTCTTCTGGTGCGTACTGGGTGTCGTACTGGCGTTTGGACGCTGGATACCGGCAGTTTTGGACGGCGTTCTGATTCTGATCATGTGTGTACCGGCAATCATGGGTAAGGTAAAGATTGGAAAATCCAATGCACCGACAGAAGAGAAGGTTGCGGATACATACAGTAAAGTAGGAATGAAGGTATTTGTACCGGCACTTTCTATCGGTATCGGAGCAATCTGTTTTGCTTTATTCCTTCCGACTCTCGGAGCAATGGTAGGAATCGGAGCAGGTATTCTTGTTTCTATGATTCTTCTGATGCTGTTTAACAAAGAAAATAAACCATCTACATTTTTAAATGACTCGGAAAGACTGATTTCTACAGTAGGACCTCTTTCCATGCTGCCTATGCTGCTTGCAAGTCTGGGGGCAATATTTACAGCGGCAGGAGTCGGAGATGTGGTTGCCGGAATCGTCGGAAACATTATTCCGGAAGGTAATGTCAATGTTGGTATTATTGTATTTGCAATCGGTATGGCATTGTTTACGATAGTTATGGGAAATGCATTCGCTGCGATCACCGTTATGACAGTTGGAATCGGTGCTCCGTTCGTACTTGCTTACGGTGCGGATCCTACCATAATCGGAATGCTGGCACTGACCTGTGGTTATTGTGGAACGCTTTGTACACCGATGGCAGCGAACTTTAATATCGTTCCGGTTGCACTTCTGGATATGAAGGATAGATTTGGAGTTATTAAAAATCAGGTCGTTCCGGCAATTATTCTTTTGATTTTCCAGATCTGCTACATGATAATCATGAAATAGTAATATAAAAGGAAAGAGTCATATGGAACAAATTGATTCTGTCCAGAACCAGGAGATTGTTCGTGGAGCCAATATCATTGCACAGAATTGGCTCCATTTAAAAATGAGACAAAAGGTTCTGATTGTAAGCAGCGAGATACATCTTGCAGAAGTGCAGATTCTGAAAAACGCCTGTATGGAATATTCTCTGCAGGTAGATCTGATGGTCGTGGAGGAAAGAGGGAAAAAGGTTGGTGTATTCTTTGATAAGAATGAAAGAATATTTGATGACTATGATGTCATCATTGGGGCAACCGACTACTCCCTGGTTACTACCAGAGCGGTGCGGAGGGCGATCTCAGAAGGGAAAAAATATCTGTCACTTCCGCTGTCAACGAATGACGGGCGATCCATGCTTGGTTATTCATTTTTGCAAATGGATACAAAGAAAAGCAAGTTGATGGCAAATGTAATAAAAAAATATGTAGACTCAGCAACCTTCCTGCATGTGACAACAAAAAGAGGGACAGATATCAGCTTTCGGAAAAAGGGAAGAAATGCAGGCTTTTTCAACGGAGATGTCAGAGATGGAAAAGGATTTTCCTCGGCCAGTATTGAATTATATGTTCCCATAGAAGAAGATCAGACAGAGGGAGTCGTGTATCTGGATGGATCACTCGGATATATCGGAGCAGTCAGGAAACCATTTCGGATTGAAATCCAAAATGGAAAGATTGTGTTCATTGAACAGACAGAGGATGGGAAACGCCTGAGAGAGTATCTTGAAAGCTTTGAAGACGAACGTATGTATACTGCCGGTGAATTTGGTATCGGGCTTAACTCTTATGCGAAATGCATCGGAAATTGCTATATTGAAGATGAATCGGCATATGGAACGTATCACATCGGTTTTGGAAGAAATCTGGCGCTTGGAGGGGCATATGAAGCAAGCGGACATTTCGATCTTGTGATGCTGGAACCTGATATATATACGGATAATCGAAAAATTATGGAACGGGGACGAGTGATTGTTCCGGAACCCCAGTTGTATTAAGAGTAAGAAAGGAGTCGGTGAAAGAGATGAAAATATTAGTAACAGGATTTGACCCGTTTGGAGGAGCAACGATCAATCCTGCATACGAGGCGGTCAGACATCTTCCGGATCAGGTGTATGGAGCTGATATCATTAAAATTGAGATTCCGACTGTGTTTGGAAAAGACGAAGCGGTGATGAGGGCTGCTGTGGAAGAACATAAGCCGGATGTTGTACTCTGTGTAGGGCAGGCAGGCGGAAGATCCGGAATCACAGTAGAAAAGGTGGCAATCAATCTGATGGAAGCCAGGATACCGGATAACGAAGGAAATCAGCCGCTGGATACGCCGATTAAAGAAGATGGGGAAACGGCTTATTTTGCAACTGTGCCGGTGAAGCATATGGTGCAATACATGCAGAATGCGAAGATTCCTGCGCGGGTATCGTATACGGCAGGTACGTATGTATGCAATGATATCATGTATCGGCTGCTGTATATGATCGAGAGAGAACATCCTGATATGAGGGGTGGGTTTGTTCATGTTCCGTATCTGCCGGAACAGACGGTCAGTCTTCCGGACGGCACACCAAGCATGTCATCTGAGATGATTGCGGAGGCATTAGTATGTGGAATCAGGGCAATTATTGAGAATCAGGAAGATGCAGGAATTGTCAGTGGAGAGATCCAGTAAGATGTTTTTTATTGAAGTAGGGCAAGCGGGGCTTTGATCAGAGCAAGTGAAGCGTTGGTTATCGTAATTACCATCGAAAATTCTCAAAGAGAATTTATACATGCAAATAATTGAGGCAAAATCCATCAGGAAACAAGATAAAAAGTTTGTGATGGAAAATCCCAGTGCGATTTACCATCAAGATATCAAATGTCAAATTTATGAATGAAAATATTCTTGTGATTTACCATCAGGAAATTAAAAATCTGGTATGTGAATGAAAAAGAGCAGAAAATATACCATCAAAAAATGAAATATCAAATCTGTGATTGTAAACAGTTATGTGAATATGTGATCAGAGAATCAGATCTCAGATACCACAAGGGAGTGTTGCTTTTGCGACACTCCCTTTAAATTCAGGAAATTATCTTATCGGCTGTCAAGGCGGGTTACGATCATGTGTACGATGTATGGAATCAGGATCACCGGAATTGCCAGGTATGCAATCGTACTGTATGCTTTCTGGATCAGTGTAAGAAGTCCGAACTGTGCAATGGAAAAGTCAACAATACAGCAGACGAAGGCAACGATAATATCCCGTGAAGCAGGACGTCCGGGGTGTGCGGTTCAGCTGATAGATTTTTTCAAATTCGTCATATTGTCCATCTACGAGAAGAGCCAGAAGAACTCCGAATCCGACGACCTCTCCGTGCAGATGTTGTTCTTCAATGACAGGATAACTGGTCAGTGCATAGAAGATGGCGTGTGCCAGACCGCTGTTATAGTCTGGTGTGAAGTCTTTCGTCAGGAAGATGGATGCGATGCCGGTGGTCACTACGATGGCAAGAACGACCTGTTCTACGTCATAGGTGCAGAGATTGTCTTTGTGGTCTGCCAGTGCTTTTGGCCCGTATTCCAGCAGAGGATCCCGACACATGGAGCTTACAGCAACTCCCAGTGCCGTAAAGTGTTCAAGCCTTTCATCCCGGGATGAAATGAGCGCTTCATAGTACTTGGCGTAGGTGTCACCGATTCCAGCCCACATATACAGAGACGGCGCTTTTGTAATTATATCTGTATCAATGAAAGCATGCATGGCAGGTCTGACGAAAAAGTGTGGATGTAAAAAGGTTCCGTCCTCGTTGTACATAATAGAAACAGACGTACATGCGGCACAGTTGGATGCAATGGTAGGAAATACCATGTCAGCATCCTGATATACAGGAAGCGCACGGAGTTTCTCTACGCCGGCGTAAGTGCAGTCTTCTCCGTAAAGCTCTGCTCCGATGATTTTAAGACCGGTCTGGTCTGTGTAATTCCTGATTTTATGATATGCGGCTTCCAGCGCTTTTTTTCCACCGATGATCAGAACTGTTTTTCCATAAGATTCGCATACGGGACCGATTCTGTCGTAGATGTGATCGCCGATGGAATAGTTTGGAAGATGAACTTCATAATTTTCAAGTCTCATAATATTATCCTCCTGGTATAAAAAAGAAAGATACGAAGGCGTACTAACCCCATGGTTCATACATCTTCGTATCTTTCGGTATTATCCTACCATGAAATCTGCTGGATTGCAAGAAAAGCTAAGAAAACCCGGCAATCCGGTCAGCAGAGAACGATTACCTTGCGCGGTGTGGTCAGCGGAGGAATGCTTCTGGTAGTTGTCGTATAATATACAATCAAAAACTGTCCTTCCGGCGAGCAGAGATAGGGCTGTCCGTTGGAGGTTATAACTTCTGTGGATGATGAGATATTCAGTTTCAGGAGATTATCTTCGGCGGTCAGTGTTTCGTCAAAATATCCTGCAAATATACTTTCACGGGGATTTCTGCGGCTGATAATGACAGCCTGATACTGGGGCGGATAGATCAGCGGTACCGGGAGACTGGCATCATAGAATGCAGTTACCGTTGTGCCGGGCCGAAGCCGGGCTTCCCCGGCAATGTAGGTGTCAGGGCTTATGACAAAATTACTGATGCCGTTTGGATCCCGGACACTTATCATCTGACGGCAGCAGTCACCCTCAAAGGGAGTAATGGTCTGGACGGTTCCGTTGATGGGAGTCAGGGTTGATAATGACATAATACGAACTCCTCTTTTTCATTTAATATATGTTGTGAACTGGATTTGGTCATCAAAAATATATAGGAAGAAATTGTGAACAGGCAATGCAGGAAGATATGCTTTGTGCTATAATAGGAAAAACGAATGAGACAGGAGGAGTCTGAGAATGAAAAAATTTATGAGTGAATTTAAAGAATTCATCAGCCGTGGCAATGTCATGGACATGGCAGTCGGCATTATCATAGGCGGAGCGTTTACCAGTATTGTGTCTTCGCTTGTGGAGGATATCATCAATCCGATCCTCGGAATGTTTGGGGGAATGAATTTTGACCAGCTTCATATAAAGCTTCTGGGGGAAGCAACACTGAATTACGGGAAATTTATTTCTGCAATTCTTAATTTCCTGATAATGGCTCTGATCGTGTTTATCATCATGAAGACGATGAACCGGATGGTTGAAAAGTTTAAGAAGGAAGAAGCACCGGCAGCGCCGACGACAAAGGTATGTCCGTTCTGCAAAAGTGAGATTGCAATTGATGCGACCAGGTGTCCTCATTGTACCTCTGTCCTGGAAGAAAAAGAATAGAGTATACCAGAAAATGAATGATGGGACTGCAGCGGCAGTCCCATTGCTTTTTGTAAAAGAAGTGTAATCTACAATCGTCAGATATGAAAGAACAGTCTGGACTTTTCCAGTCGTTCATAAAATTGCGGATAAAAGTCTTCTCCTGACTGATAGGGGGTAAGGTAAAACTGTTTTAACACATGCATGCTCAGGGTCTTGGCAATATCGTCGTCTCCTATGTTGCTGTCAGATGTATCAGCAAAATTTTGGCTTAATATGTAATCCTGCATATGTTTCAGAAAATAATGCCAGTCTGAGATGTAGGTTTCATAGGTTTTCAGGTTTGGAGTATCGATCCATTTTTTTATCTTTACCTTGGACTTATCCGTTTTCGGACATTCGTGAACCTGAAGAAAATACTGGAAAGAATTCTTTTCATAAAAACGTCCGAGCGGAAAGATACGGCAGATACCGGGACGGAAAGAGTGGATGCTGCACCGGCCTTCGTCTGTTAAAAAGGTGCAGGCTTCTTTCGAACCGGCCATTTTCAGGTGGGGAAGAATGAGTCCGTCCACGACTCCCAGTTCAAAAGAGTCGGATAACAGCTGTTCAAAAGAGACATGGAGTCCTTCGGATATGCGAAAACTATCCAGCGGATCCAGTACAATGGAAGCGCCCATACCGCGACAGCAGTCAGAACAGCCGATACATCCTTTACAATCTGTTTTTGCCATATCATTACTGCTGTAGAGTCTTCCGTCGGATACTTCAGCAAGATCAATTTCTCGTAACATGTAATATACCTCGCAAGCTTATTTGCAGCGGTTCTGACATGCGATTCGCATGTTGACTGCTAAGAAGATTATAGTGTAATATGGTTTCAGATGTAAAGTAGGAAGGAATTATTTTTTATGAAGTTTTTTCATCTCTCAGATATGCATATCGGAAAACAGCTGCACCGGTACAGCCTGAAAGAAGATCAGGAAGCGATCCTTTGGGAGATCACGGATTATGCCTGGAAGATTCATCCGGATGCCATTGTGATTGCCGGAGATATTTATGACAAATCGACCCCGTCCGCAGAGGCAGTGACGATATTTGACCGATTTCTGACCGGACTGGCAGAGATTACACCGAAGATTCCGATACTGATCATAAGCGGCAACCATGATTCTGCGGAGCGTCTCCAGTATGCTTCAGAGATCCTGAAAAAAAATCATATATACATGGCAGGATCTGT
>JAEDLC010000069.1 GCA_016295505.1 Dorea sp. | reverse complement strand
AGTACACTGACATGGTATCTGGACCGGATATCCATATCCCGGATACTTCTTCCAACCCAGCTTCTCATCGGCGATATCTCGAAGATCGAGTATCCGTCTGCCAATTCAATGTAGTCGAACACGTTATTGGTACTGTGTTTTACTGCCAGACGTTCTGCCACATCTTTATCCGGATAGATGACTTCGTCTGCTCCGTTTCTCAACAGAAACTTTGCATGAATATCCCGGTTTGCTTTACTAACCACATATCTTGCTCCCAGATCCTTCACAAGACTTGTGATTTCTAGACTGCTCTGGAAATTCGACCCGATGCACACAAAGCAGACATCAAAGTTTCCTACCCCCAGACTCCGCAAAACCTCTTCATTGGTGCAGTCCCCGATCTTTGCATTGGTAGCGATCGGAAGCAGATCTTCTACCTTTTCCTCCGCCTTATCTACAATCATCACTTCATTTCCAAGACGAATCATATTTTCACACAGATGATGTCCCAGTCTTCCAAGTCCAATAATCAATATTGATTTCATATCTTCCTCTCCCACACTTTCGTTATCCTATTGTAATTGCTTCCACCGGTTCTTTCAAGGGTGACTTTGCTCTGTGTCCTCTGAGAGACAGTGCAAACGTCAATCCTCCGACCCGCCCGCAATACATCAGAAATATAATCACCCATTTTGAAATCCCGGTGAGTCCTCTGGTCATTCCCGTGGACATTCCCACCGTACCGATTGCAGATACGACTTCAAACACAATGTCCATCACCGGTTCCTGCTGAATCGCAGTCAATATCATAACTGCAGCAACGATCAGAAACAGATTGGTACACATAACGGTACTTGCCTTCCGAATTGAGCCCTCATCCAGTCTTCTTCCAAATATATGGCAGGAATCTTCATTTTTCAGATTGGCACTGACGTATACAAGAAGTACCACAAACGTTGTCGTCTTAATTCCTCCTGAAGTAGAGCCCGGACTTCCTCCGATAAACATCAGAAGAATCGTAACAATCTTACTGCTGTCTGAAAGTGCGGCAGTATCTACGGTATTAAATCCTGCCGTTCTTGCAGTCACGGACCCGAACAGGGAACAGAATATCTTCTCCGATCCGGACATGCCGGCAAGCGTCCGGTCTGCTTCAAACAGATACAGAAGAATCGCACCGGATACGATCAGTATCGCCGTCGTCGTAAGTACAATCTTAGTATGAAGACGATATCTGGTAACATGGAACTTATGGATCGCAACATCATTCCAGACAAAAAACCCGATTCCGCCAATAATGATCAGGAACATGATCACAATATTGATTACCGGATCTCCGTCATACCATGTAAAAGAACTGTAGGCTTCCCTTGTTCCCATCAGGTCAAATCCTGCATTACAGAAAGCAGATATGGAATGAAAGATTCCGTAATAAATCCCTCTGACCCAACCAAAATCTTTCTGAAACCTAAGTGCAAGAATGACAGCACCCGTTCCTTCAAATACCAGCGTTCCCTGCATGATTTTTTTTGCGAGACGTACAATTCCGCCAATCTGCTGAATATTGACACTCTCCTGCAGTGTTCCCCGCATGACCAGCCCGATCTTGCGATGGAGAATAATCGCAAAAAACACTCCGATCGTCATAAACCCCAGTCCACCTATCTGAATCAGCAGCAATATAACACATTGTCCAAACATCGTCCATTTCTGATATGTATCTGCAATTACCAGTCCCGTCACGCAGGATGCAGAAGCAGAGGTAAATAATGCGTCAATAAAGGGAGTCACTTTACCATCTCTGCTTGCAGCCGGAAGCATCAGAAGCATCGCTCCGATCAAAATAATCAGCAGATAACCAACTACGATCATCTGTGTCTGCGTCAGTCTTCGAATCTTCATCTTCATGCCACCCCTGCCTCATTTCTCTGAAACATTCCTTCCAACTGCCGGGTAATCTCAGCATTTTCTTTCAGAATCCGAATATGAAAACGATCATACATCGCCTCGTTCAATCTGTCATTACAGATTCCATATACCTGTTCCGTATGATACATCTTCTGAATCAGTTTACAGATACAGAGATTGTCCTCGTCAGACTCTGACGCTGCAACGACCAGACAAATATTATTCCATTCTCTGCGAATACCGATCTCTTCGATCACAATCGGAAGCAATCCGTGATTTCTTACCCATTGTTCCAGAAGCTTCATCCGGCTTCCGCTTCCAAATAATAGAGCGCAGGCTTCCCCGCTCTGCGCTTCTTCCTCTTTCAATTTCTGCTTTTTGTCTTCCGTAAGCCAGCCATCCAGCCGGAATGTCAGATAATATCCATACGCTCCCGCAGCCACCAGGACCAATACTAATATCATATTCGTCAACATATTATCACCTTCTTTTTCTACCTTTATCATAAATGATTCTGTATTAAGAAGGTAATAATATTCGCGTATACGTATTAAGATTCTATTTAGATGACTGTTCTTTTCGTCTTTTTCAGCTTTCCCATACACTCTGCCGTATGCAAAAGTTCTTTCATTCTCTGATTACAGGAGCCGATCTTTACACCGGCATCCAGAATCAGTTCACATTCTTCCATCAGGGAAATGGCTTTCTGATACGCACGGTCACTGACCGGCTGAAATGGTTCTTCCGTCACAACCTGGACTGCAAGAAGTCTGGCCAGCTGATAATCCACATCATTCGTATACAGGATTCCCGCTGCAAACGGAATATTCTCTTTCTGCAGCCTTCTGTAAACCGGAATTCCCGTGCCACAGGAAGACAGCACCAATATCTCCGGCTTTCCCTCCGGCCGTGGCAATTCAATACTTCCAAAACAGGGATCAAAATAACCATTATCAATCTCATACAAGTCACGTATCAATTCTTCTCTGAATATCTCTTCCGGTGTTCCATAATGCGATATCCTGTCCCCTTTTACGCAGAGAATCTTATCTGAAATCTTCTGTGCCAGATCAATCTCGTGCAGGGACATGATCACTGTAATTTTTTTCTCCTTTGCCATCCTTCTTAAGATTGCAAGAAGCTCCAGTTTATATCTTATATCCAGATAAGAAGTCGGTTCATCCAGAATCAGAACCTCCGGTTCCTGACAGATCGCGCGCGCCAGAAGTATCCTCTGACGCTGCCCGTCGCTGATCGCATCAAAGCTCAGATTCTGAAGTTCTTCTGCATGTACTGCTGCCATCGCTTCATCCACTTTTTCTTCATCTTCCGCAGTCAGTATTCCCAGCTTACCGGTATACGGATAACGACCGGTTGCAACAATATCACGACACGTCATCAGTTCCGGTTTCATCCGTTCCGTCAGAACAACTGCCATTCTGGAAGATAATTGTCTGTATGAGAGATCTCTGAGCTCATCCTTTTCTACATATACACTCCCGCAGATGGTCTTAAGCTGCCGGATGATACTTTTTAAGATCGTCGACTTGCCGGCCCCGTTTGGACCGATCAACGTCACGATCTCTCCTTTTTCTATTCCGATATTGATATCCCTGATCAATGGAATTCCATGATAACCGACAGTCAGATTCTGCATCTGTACATAATATTCTGCCATCTTCTACCTCTCTTTCTGCCGGTGAAGCATCATAAAGATGACAACCGGAGCACCAAAAATTGAAGTTACCGTACTGATATTCAGCTCCGTCGGAGCAAAAGCCATTCTTGCGATCAGATCACACATCATACAGAATACAGCCCCGCCGAGGAAAGTGCCGGGAATTACGATCAGTGGTTTCGCCGTATGAAGTGCCTGTTTTACAAGATACGGCACTGCAATTCCCAGAAATGAGATCGGCCCCGCAAATGCTGTCACACATGCCGAAAAGACACTGGATAACAGAATCAGAGACACGCGGAACCACCGGATATTCACGCCCATACTCTGTGCATAAGCTTCTCCCAGTTGATACGCCCCGATCGGTTTCGACAATAAAAATGTCAAAATCAGCGTCACTCCTACAAGCAACACAGCTACCTTAACATTACTCCAGTTCATTCCCGAAAAGCTGCCCTGTGACCAGCCATGCAGATTCACGATATCAGAATCATCTGCAAAGGTCACAACAAAATCCGTAATTGCAGAACAGATATAACCGATCATGATCCCCGCAACCAGAAGCGTCGCCATATGATTCAGTTTTCCGGACATCAGAAGAATGAATCCGGTAGAGATCAACGCTCCGACAAACGCTGCAAAGATCAAAGTATACGATGATATCGCACGATAATATTTCAGAAATACGATCATCGTCAGTGCCACGACCATCTTCGCTCCGGAAGAGATTCCCAGTACAAATGGTCCCGCGATCGGATTCGAAAAAAAGGTCTGAAGAAGAAACCCCGACAAGGACAGTGCCCCGCCAAGAATTGCTGCCATCAGCACTCTTGGAAGGCGGATCTTCCAGATAATATTCATTGCAACAGCATCACCCTCATGGCAGAATAATATTTTCACGATCTCCGGTAATGTAATCTGTACATTTCCAGTATTGATATTCAATACCGTAATCACGCAGAAACAGACCCCCAACACTGTAAAGACCAGAATATATCTGGATATCCTCTGTTTTTTCTTCTCCATAACCTTTTCCTCTTTTTCCCATCCGGCACATGGGCCGGCTTAATTCACATGGTACAAAAATGTCATCTGGCTTTCTTCTCCATCCGTAAGCATCAGATGGATGTCCGTGATCAGATTGCCTACAATATCTGTCGCCTGATAAAGATATTTTCCCGTACACCAGACATTGCCTTCTTTTACAGCCTTAAATTCCCTGAACAGTTCATCTTTGGCAATCAGATCTTCCACACTCTCGATTGGATTATCGATGCTGGAATTATAGATCAGATAATCTGCATCCTGTGCCACCGCATAAAATTCTTCCATCGACAGATTCACAGCTGCACTGTCACTTTCTTCATTCTTCAGATCTTCAAAAGCGTACCTGCCACCTGCGATCTCTATCATCTTCGGTATATAATCTTCACTTTTTCTCACCACTACCGTTCCATCGGTACTCACGTAGAAAAATGCAACTGTTTTTTCCGTATTTTTAAAATCTTTCAGTTCCTCTATCACCTGTGTCTGTTCCGCAAAAAACGCTTCTGCTGTTTCTTCACAGTTCATCATCGCCGCATACAGCTTCACCCATTCTGTTCTGCCAAGCGGATGAGTTTCATAGCTGGACCGGTCAATGAATACCGGAATATCCAGATCCTCAATCATCTCCTGCACCTTTGGAGTATGCAGGATCATGGTAGATTCAACGGCAAGATCACAGCCTTCATTGATTAACAGCTCATAATCCGGTTCACTGTATTTTCCTGCATAGATCATCTCCCCGGACTCCATTGCCTCTACCGCATGCTCTATATACCAGCCGGAAGCCTGTGTCCCTGACATTCGTATAGCTCCGATCGAATCAATCGCATCAAACAGTGCCATAGCAGAAGTCGCTGCCAGATAGATACAGTCCAGAGGCTGTTCCAGAACAATGATATCACTGTCAAGATCTTCCGGAGCATCACTTCCCTCCGGCACGATCAGATACCTTCTGTCATTATGCACATCGATCAGCTTATATCCTTCACGATAGTAATACACATCAAATGATTCCGCATAATCAAGTTCCATTGTACGTTCATATTCCAGCCCCTGAACTACAGGTACCTCTTCTTCCTGTTCCGAAACTTCTTCACTGCTCTTTTCATCCTGTGTAGTCTGACCGGACGAAGAATCTTCTTTCGTTTTACAGCCGGTCAGGATGCAGGCCGTTATCATGGTCAAACACAGTATGACACAGATTAATTGGTAAACATTCTTTTTCATCTTCTTATCTCTTTTCTACTATTCTGCATCTTTACAGGCTGCATCGAATAATTCTGCCGCCTTCTCCTCACATCCGAACAAAGCTCCATATACCTTGATCCACTCTCTCTGTGCCAGTTCTTCCTCTTCATCCGCTGAACGATCTACAAACATCGGAAGTTCCAGAATCGTATGCCTTTCAATGATGGCATCCAGAGTCTCCATCTTCTCTTCCTGCTCATCCTCGTCTTTCGGAAGCAGTTCTGATGGGAAGATACTGAGATCACATTTACATTTCAGTAAAGCTTTATAATCCGGATCATCAAAAGATCCCGCGTAGACGATCTCTTCTTTATCCAGCGCTTCTGCGATCTTTTCTGACGGACAATCTGCTTTCTCATATCCAATGGCCGCAATGGTTTCCAGAAGCTCCAGATCTTCCATTACCTGAAGCGCTTCCCCGGCCGCAGCATATACATGCTCTGCAGGTTTTTCAATAATAATCATCTCTTTATCCAGCCCGGCCGGAATCTCTGTATCTTCCGGTACGATCAGGTACTTCACAATATTTCCGTGATAAAGCTGTACAATTGCTTCCTCCTCTGGTGTCAGTTCTGAATCTTTCTCATCCTCTGTCGCATCTTCGGAATCTGTTTCTTCGTCCGTCTTTTTCTCGGGATCTCTTAGCGTATCCTTTGTAAGATCAATCTCCAGAAGCGTAATTCCTCCTTTATAATGATAGATTCTGAAATACTCAGCATATGCGATCTCTGTTTCAGATTCATACTCCAGACCCAGAATCTCAGGCGCCTCGTCATCAAGCTTTTCATTGCTTCCGGTCATGCCACTTACATTCATTCCATCTGCTTTTGCCGCCTCGGCAAGATAGATAAATATTGTATATGTGATTTCATGTGCGGCAGACATGGCAGTTGTCATACCGATGATCTGATTATTCTTATTCAAAGCAACCGGAATCACAAATGTTGTGGAACCATTTCCCTTTGAGCTTGGATAGTATACATTCCCGTTTGCTTTGACATATTGATATTTATCACTTCCAAATACCAGAGTTGCATACGCTTTTCCTCCTGTAATCGTCACTTTGTTACAGGAGATACCTACTCTTCCGGTTCCGCCTGACCATGAGAACTTATCCGGAGTGTATACTCCATCCTTTAATGCAGTTTCACTGTTCACACGTCCGGTTCCTCCGCTTAAATCAGACTCATATTTTGACTCTGTATCCGGAGTACCATTGTTGGCAGATGAATTGCCGGTTCCACCTGACGGTGTGTTCCCTGACGAATTTCCTCCCGACGGATCTTCTGTCGGTGTATCATCTCCCGACGGCAGTTCCTGCTTTTCCATTCCTTCTGTCAGGAAAGTCAGCTTACGATCATACCACAGATCTTTACTGATGGAATGTGCTGCAACTTCAATCTCTGCATCCAGACCTGCTACCGGTACAATATATGTATATTTTCCTTCCGAATTTACAAGAAACGGAATCATATCCTCCGCCGGAGCATTCTCTGCTTCTTTGGCAGTTCCCATATACAGTTTGTCATATCCGGTGCCACTTAAAGTAATCACCGCGCTCATATTACCGTTCTCAACAGTAAGCACGCAATTGATCACTTTAAACATACTCGCACTGGATTCCACATTCATCCGGTAAATCCCATCTTCTACAAATTTTCTGGCATTTTCTGAATGTATTGTCAAAGTACGGTCATACCATGCATCTTTGCTTACCGAATGTGCTGCAATCGCAACTGCTGTATCAAGGCTGCTGACCGGAATCTCAAACGTATATTTCCCCGTCATATCCGGTACGTAGGAAATGAGCTCGGATGCATCTGCATTTTTTGCTTCCTCAGCAGTTCCCATATAGAGCTTGTCATATCCGGTACCACTTAAAGTAATCACCGCGCGCATCTGACCCGTTCCTGCAATCAGTACACAATCTACAACTTTAAACATGGAAGAACTGGTAGTTACATCCATATGATACATACCATCTGCAAGTGCAGGTGTTCCCGGTTCCTCTTCTCCCGGTTCTTCTTCCTCACCAGACTCTTCTCCGGGATTCTCTCCCGGGGCCGGTTCTGATCCTGTAATCGGAGTACTTCCCTCAGGAAGTGTAATATGGATCGTATAATTCACCCATCGTTCCTGACTCATTGCGGTTGTCAGCGCTGCGATCGACAGATCACAGTTCAGATCCGCCGGGATCTTGAATGTATTCTTCCCATCAATCATTTCTGATGTATATTTCGTTCCATTTATCTCAACTGTTGTATACTTGTCACTGCTAAATACGATCCATGCAGTGATATTTCCTTCTTTGATCACAACCTTTTCGCAGGTGATCTGTACCTTTCCGGTGCCCCCGGTAAAAGTAAATTCTGTCGGAAGATATTCCCCGTCTGAAAACACAGTGGTCTTTCCGAATACATCCGAAGTCTGTACAGTATTCATACTCTCTTCTGTCTGCACGTCTTCAGTCGGATCTTGCGGAAGGCTTTCCTGTTCTTCGTCCGCTTTTTCGTCTTCTGTCTGCAATGTCGGTTCTTCACCCTGAACCACCGGATTTTCTTCCTGAATCGCCGGCTCTTCTGCCACAGCCACCTCTTCTGTCCGGATACTTTCCCCGGATTCTCCGGAATCCTGTGCCCGGACTGCCGAGATCGGAGTCACCGTAAGTGCTGCTGTCAGGAACAATGCCAGCAATCGTTTCGTGTTACGCTTCATACTCTTCTTTTCCTCCTTCTTTTCAACCGAATCCTTTCGGTATACACCTTTACATAGATGTACGAAAAAACGCCTTCTTACGAAGGCATCTGTAAGAGGGCGCACGAATGACTTATATTACATTCATGTACGACCAATTACTCGTGGCCTGGGACTTATCATCTGATCTGTCCCGTGTACACTACAGGCAGGTCTCCTGACTTGCAGATCCACACATAAGAAGCTGTCTTCCCGATCTCTCAGTGACATATCGGCTTCCCTGTTCCCTGCTCACAGTGACGAGTTCGCACAGGATTTGCACCTGTTTCCCTTTTCACCAGTTGCGACAGACTCTATCGAACTGACACCTGCAGTTTTATATCAAGTGTAATATATCATATTCACTTCCATTTTTCCAGTGACATCAGAAAGAAACTGATCAGAAGAAGACCACAGGAAAACCAGATCATATGAATGCCATACGTCGCAGACAGATTACCTCCGACACCGGCACCAATTGCAAATAACAGAATAATTCCAAAATAATAGAAGCACTGCCTGAGCTGTCCCGGTTTCTTTTCTCTCAGATACACGGACAGTGATTCCGTTCCACTTCGAAGGTTGCCTATACACATGGTACTTGCATAGGAGTATCCGTCTACCTTTCGGAAGCTTTGCACCTGCATGGCACATGCAAAAGAAACGAATACCGTTGCTGCCATATTATATCTGACAGGAATAAACCCCACCAGAAACAGGATTGCGATCTCAATCAGCAATACACCCTGACGCCAGTGCAGCCGTTTTGCATATTTATAACGATGCTGTATCTGCTCTGCAATCAGAACCCCCATTGCAAATGCAAGCAAAGGAAGCAGATACCGAAATGCTGCCTGCCATTCTCCTGCCATAAAGTGCTGACTCATCAGCACTACATTTCCTGTCTGTGCATTGGAAAATACTTCTTCTCTTGTGTTATACGTATAAGCATCCTGAAATCCTCCGGACAATGCAAGAAACGCACTGTTGACAAATGCTTCTGACATCTGTTTTCTGGAAAG
>JAEDLC010000068.1 GCA_016295505.1 Dorea sp. | reverse complement strand
TATTCTTACCGTTCCATCATACTGATAGATTCAATCCCGACGCTTCCGCCTCTGACTACCTCTATACTCTTGAACTCTTCCTTCATCAGCTTAATCACCGCATCATTTTTCGTAGCGGTCTGAACAAACTCCAGAAGCAGACTGTCTTTTCCGTAATCGATCACCTTTGCTTTAAATGTCTCCGCGATCTGGAAGCACTCCACCTTATCCTCCGGTGTGCATTTGCGTACTTTTACATACAGGATCTCTTTCATACGAACAAATACATCTGTAAAATCTATCACTTTAATGACCTCAACCAGACGATTCAGCTGTTTCTTGATCTGTTCAAATGTCTCATCGTCACTGACTGTTGCAATCGTCATTCTGGATATGGTAGGATCTTCTGTCGTTCCAACTGTAAGGCTGTCCAGGTTGTAGGACTTTCCGGAAAAGAGTCCGGATATCTTGGAGAGGACGCCCACCTGGTTCTCAACATACAGGGAGATCCAGCGTTTCTTCATATTATTGTTGCTCATATCTATCTGCTCCTTTCATATCTTCTCTTGCTTAACAATCCAATATCATGTCTTCCAGTGTTCCGCCCGGCTGAATCATCGGATATACCAGATCTTCAGGATCAATGTCAAATTCGATGACATACGGTGTTTTTTTGCTCTTCATGGCTTCACGGAATGCCGGTTCGATCTCTTCTTTCTTTGTAACATGGATGCCTTTTGCCCCATAGCTTTCCGCCAGTTTCATAAAGTCCGGTGTATATGGCGGACATTCTACTTCCCCACATTTGCCTCTGCAGGCTGCTCCGGAACGCAGACAGGTCATGGAATAACGTTTTCCGTAGAACAGTTTCTGCCACTGACGAACCATTCCAAGATTGTTATTATTAAAGATACAACTGATGATCGGAAGCTCTTCGAGCACCGCAGTCGCAAGTTCCTGACTGTTCATCTGCATACCGCCGTCCCCGGAAATTGAGATGACCGGTACATCCGGATTGCCAATCTTGGCTCCGATCGCTCCCGGAAGGCCATATCCCATTGTACCGAGTCCGCCGGACATCAGGAGCTTTTTCTTTTCTGTGATCTCAATAAACTGTGCCGTGAACATCTGATGCTGTCCCACATCTGTTACAATAATGGCTTCATCAAATACACGATTGATCGTCTCAATCACATCCTGTGGTGTCATGATCGGTTTCTTTTTCATGACAAGCGGATGTTCCATCTTCCACTCACCAACTTCATCCAGCCACTTTTTCGTGTCGCATTCCGTCACATATTCCAGCATCTTTGTAATTGCTTCTTTTGCATCTGCAACAATCGGAACATCTACCTGCACATTTTTTGAAATTGCCGCCGTATCAATATCTATATGTACAATCTGTGCATGCGGGGCAAATGAATGCAGTTTTCCGGTAATACGGTCATTAAATCTGGTTCCGATCGAGAACAACAGATCACATTCATTTACTGCCATGTTGCAGGCATATGCACCGTGCATGCCAAGGTTTCCTACATACAGCGGATGATTCGTCGGAATCGCACCTCTTCCCATGACCGTCGTAACAACCGGCACCTTCGTCTTTTCTACCAGTTCCGTAAACTCCCGGTTCGCATGTGCGATATTCACGCCTCCGCCCGCAAGGAATAATGGTCTTTCAGCCTTGGAGAGCATTTTGATCGCACGCTTTAACTGCCCGATATGAACCCGCGTATTCGGTTTATATCCCCGGATATTGACTTCCTGCGGATATTCAGCATCCCCAAGCTCTGCCATGACATCCTTCGGAAGATCGACCAGCACCGGACCCGGACGTCCTGTTCTCGCAATGTAAAAGGCTTCTTTTAAGATACGTCCCAGATCCTCTCTATTTCTGACAGTAATTCCATATTTGGTAATGCTTCTGGTAATTCCAACGATATCAACCTCCTGGAACGCATCATTTCCGATCAGATGTCTTGCTACCTGACCGGTAAAGCATACCAGAGGAACACTGTCATAATATGCTGTTGCAAGTCCGGTCACCAGATTCGTTGCCCCAGGGCCACTGGTTACCAGGCATACCCCAACCTTACCTGTAGAGCGCGCATACGCATCTGCCTCATGCACCAGCGCTACCTCCTGTCTTGGCAGGATCACTTTTGTATAATCCTGTTTATACAATTCATCACTGATGTCAATCGTACATGCTCCCGGATACCCGAATATTGTATCCACGCCTTCCTCCCTCAGCGCCTTTACCAACAACTTGTTTCCACTGATTTTTCTCATGTTACATACCTCCTTCACGCAAAAGGTGTTTTCCTTATCTTTTTCCGGATATCTGCGAAAAAAAACCCTAAGCTGAATGCTTAGGGCGAATGTTCCATCCGTGTTACCACCTAAATTCAGAGAAATGCTTCTCTGCTCTCTGCCAGTACGGGAAATTCCTGCTTCTGCTTCCTCTCCGATACTGCTCCCCGTTAACGCTGGGACTGCGTTGAAGTCTACTCAGATACGTCAATACCGCACCTTTCGGTTCACTGCTCGAAGGCTACTTCCACAAGTCTTTCACGAAGATTCTCACCACACATCTTCTCTCTTTGCTTCCGGAACTTATGTACTCCTCCTCGTCGTAGCATTTTTCTGAATAATTATTTTTCATTATATCGACAATATGCATAAATTGTCAACCGTTTTTCTTTTACAATTGTTGATCTATTTTATGAACTTTCTAATACATTTATAACATTTTTTTCCAGAGCAAACGAATACTCTGTATTTTTTATGAAATTTTTCATTTTCTTGCATTTTTTACATCAAAAGCTATGGAATATTTTCACAAAAAATTATACAATATAGATACTAGAAGTTAAGGGAGGATTTATCATGAAACACAACAGTATGTTAGCGATGATATTAGCCGGTGGTAGAGGCTCACGTCTTCACGAACTGACAAATAAAGTTGCAAAACCAGCCGTTTCCTATGGCGGCAAATACCGTATTATTGATTTCCCACTCAGCAACTGTGCCAACAGTGGAATTGATGTAGTCGGTGTATTGACACAATACGAATCCATTCTTTTGAACAGCTATGTTGCTGCCGGAAGGCGCTGGGGACTTGATGCCAAAGACAGCGGTGTATTTGTTCTGCCGCCTCGTGAGAAAGCAGATGTCAATCTGGATGTTTACCGTGGAACTGCAGATGCCATCTCTCAGAATATTGATTTCATCGACACTTATTCTCCGGAATATATCCTGGTTCTTTCCGGAGACCACATCTACAAGATGGACTACGATAAGATGCTGAAAGAGCACAAAGCACAGAATGCGGATGCAACAATCGCTGTAATCGAAGTTCCTATGAAAGAAGCCAGCCGTTTTGGAATCATGAACACCGATGAAGCCGGACAGATCGTAGAATTTGAAGAAAAGCCGGAGCATCCGAAGAGCAATCTTGCTTCTATGGGTATCTACATATTCAACTGGAAGCTTCTACGCAAGATGCTGGTTGCCGACATGAAGAATCCGGATTCCAGCCACGATTTCGGAAAAGACATTATTCCTGCTCTTCTGAATGACGGAAGAAAACTGTATGCATACAAGTTCAAGGGATACTGGAAAGATGTCGGAACCATCGATTCTCTCTGGGAAGCAAACATGGATCTTCTCGGAAAGAACAATGAACTCGATCTGCATGATTCTTCCTGGAAGATCTATACGGAAGATGTAACCTGTCTTCCTCAGTATGTCGGACCAAATGCAAAGATTGACCGTGCATTCATTACACAGGGATGTGTTCTTGACGGAGAGGTAAAGAATTCCGTATTGTTCACCGGCGCAAAGGTCGGAAAAGACGCTAAGATCATCGACAGCGTCCTGATGCCGGGTGTTGTCGTAGAAGACGGTGCGGTTGTAACCCGGGCTCTGGTTGCGGACAATGTAAAGATTGGGGCAGGTGCCGTAGTCGGAAGTGCAGACAGTGAACATATCGAACTGGTTTCCAAACGTGTAAAGGGGGTAGAATAATATGGCAAAAGCATTCGGAATTGTTAGTTTCGCCGGAAATCATGTACAGGTGGAAGGAATGCAGGAATACCGTCCGGTAGGCGCTTTCTCCTTCCTGGGACGTTATCGTGTCATTGACTTCCCGATCTCCAATATGAGTAACAGTGGAATTGACCACATTCAGGTCTACATAAGAAGAAAACCGCAGTCCCTGACTGCTCATGTCGGCAGCGGACGCCACTATAACATTAACTCCAAGAGCGGAAGTATCCGGATTCTGTATTCTGATCTCGGAATGAACTTAAGTATCTATAATAACGATATCGCTGCTTATATCGAAAATATGGAATATATCGAAAAAGAACGCAGTCCGTATGTTATCATTGCACCAAGCTATATGATCTACACTGCTGATTATAACAAGCTGCTTCAGGCTCATATCGATTCCGAGGCAGATATCACATTATTATACCATTCCGTTGATAATGCAAAAGAATCATTTATCAACTGCAATACTCTGAATCTGAACCGCCAGAAAGGTGTATTATCCATCGAATCCAATCATGGAAATGCAAAAAATAAAAACATCTTCATGGATACATATGTTATGAAGAAAGAATTGTTTATCGATCTGATCTACAAAGCAAAAAAGACATCTTCTGCTTTCACTTTTGCAGATATCGTCAATGCATCCTGTGAAGAACTTGACATCCGTGGTGTCTCCCACAGAGGATATTTCGCAGCGATTCCGGATTTCAAGAGCTACTATGATGCCAACCTCTCACTGATCGATTTCAAAGCTGCTCAGGCTTTATTCGATCCTGACTGGCCGATCTACACAAGAACCAACGACTCCTGCCCGACTCAGTATTTTGAGAGCGCAGACGTAAAGTCTTCTGTCGTTTCCAACGGATGTCTGATCGAGGGATCCATCGAGAACTCCGTAGTCGGACGTGGCTGTGTCATCAAAAAGGGTGCCGTGATCAAGAACAGTGTTGTATTACCTGGCGCTCTCATTGGTGAGGATGTACATATTGAAAATCAGGTCATTGATAAAAATGCAAAGGTAACACATGCAAAAGAACTGATCTCTGATCCGGAAAAACCGGGTTATGTAAGAAGATACGATGTCCTGTAAATTATTTTAACAATAACAGGCCGGTACAAAAGTGGCTTTTACCAGATGC
Source organism: Dorea sp. (assembly GCA_016295505.1). GTDB lineage: Bacteria > Bacillota > Clostridia > Lachnospirales > Lachnospiraceae > Dorea_A. The sequence continues at coordinate 4,449 of JAEDLC010000068.1, read as the reverse complement.
CACTTTTGTACCGGCCCTTTTATTCTTGATACGGATTATCGTCTGCGTACAAAGCAGATATATGATTTCTTTGAGGAACCTTATATTCCTTCTCTTACTACCTCACATGCGATTGTTTTCCACGAAATATTGCTCACATCTGCAGATTTCGTCTCTCCGGCTTCTATGCACTCTTCCAGTACATCTTTGAGTCTTTGTTCAAATGCCGGAAGTTCCTCCAAAACCGGTTCATCCGCATTTCTCATCTCCGGAAGCCGGACATATCTGATATCCGCTCCGGGCACTGTTTCCTTCATCCATTCCCGGATTCCCGGAAGCTCCGTCATGACCACCCGGTCACCACAGGCCAGTGCTTCAATCACCGTCAGCGGAAGTCCCTCAAAAAATGAGGGCAGCACAAAGATATCACATGCATTGTATACTTTCGCAAGCTCCGGCTGTGTCAGCTTACCAAGAAATTTCACCTTACACGCACAGAGCTTCGACAACTCTACGATTTCCTGATATTCTTTCTGGTTTCCGGCTCCCCCGGCAAGCAGAACTTCCAGTTCCTCTTCCCGGTACGGCAGCTGGCGCAGAGCTCTCATCAGACTCATGACGCCTTTCTTCTCTGCAATCTTACCGGCATATGCAATCCGGATTTTCCCATCCAGACTGCTCTTTTTGGGTCCGTCTGTCCAAAACACCTCACTGTTATAGCCGGTGCCCACAACCTGAACCTTCGCAGGATCCAGTCCATAGATCTCAAGAATCTTCACCTTCTGTGCCTGTTGAAGCGCATATACCCGGTCCAGCGCACAGATCTGTGTCCGGATGTATTCTGTTTCCAGACTGTTTTTCTGCATCTGCCTGAGATCTGTATTGTGGCAGAATCCATAAACTCGCCGGCCCGGAAAATGTTCCCGGACAATCGCTGTCAGAAGATACAGATGATGACACAGGATCACATCCGGATTCAGCTCTTCCACCGCCTTTTTCAGTACATTTACAAATGCATTTTTAAACTGCTCCGTCATCTCAGGGGTCAGATCACAGTATCTGGTACTGACATATGGCATCTCATCCGACATTCCCACGATCGGATACGGAAGATCCTCCTGTTCAAAATAAACCGGATAGAATCCCACTCTATCCGGCAATTCGATTGCATCTTCTCTATTGATACCAGCGACAACTGCCTGTTCATGTCCTTCTTCGTCCATCGCTTTTACAAGCTCTGTAAGATAGATTCCACTTCCTGTACTGTTGGGTTTCTGCGCAGTAACACTTAATATCTTCATCTTCTCTACACTCTTTCGTATATCGTAAATACATATTCAAGGTCAAAATATGTCTGCTCATCACTGATCTTTGTCATCTTCCACTGAGGATCTTCATCCAGATTCGGAAAATAGGTATCTGCATCATATGCATGATCAATCCTTGTCACATAAGCCCTGTGACAATATGGAAGGAGCTGCCTGTAGATACTCTCGCCTCCGATCACAAAGATATCCTCTGATTCATATTTTTTCAGTTCCTCGACCATCTCTTTTATCGTATGAACGACAACGACTCCGTTCACGTGATATTCAGGATCAGAGGTCAGTACAATATTTATGCGGTTCTTCAGCGGCTGACCGCCCGGAAAGCTTTCCAGTGTCTTTCTTCCCATCGCAACTACTTTTCCTTTGGTCTGTTCCCGGAAAAACTTCATATCCTGCGGAATACTGACCAGTAATTTATTGTCTTTTCCAATCGCCCAATTTTTATCTACTGCAACAATCAGATTCATCCTTCTCTCCTCCTGTATCTGCAAGATTTCTGCTAGATTGCAACCGGTATATTTCTGATCTGTTCATGTGTCACATAATTGATCAGCTTCACATCATCTCTGGTAAAATCATAAAAATCCTTCACGTCCGGATTCAGCCAGAACTCCGGTGCCGGAAGCGGCTCTCTGCTGATCAGTTCCTCTATCAGCGGAACATGACGGTCATAGATATGTGCATCTGCAATCACGTGAACGAGCTCTCCGACCTCCATATCACACACCTGTGCCAACATGTGAAGAAGCACCGCATACTGGCATACATTCCAGTTATTTGCGGCCAGCACATCATTGGAACGCTGATTCAGAATTCCGTTCAATGTCAGTTTTTCATGACCGGGCTTCTTCGTAACATTGAATGTCATGCTGTATGCACATGGATACAGATTCATCTCATGCAGATCCTGATGCACATAGATATTCGTCATGATCCTTCTGCTGTAGGGGTTATGTTTCAGATCATAGATTACCCTGTCCACCTGATCAAACATTCCTTCTTTATATTGGTGCTTTACTCCCATCTGGTAACCATAGGCTTTTCCGATCGAACCATCTTCATCCGCCCAGCTGTCCCAGATATGGCTGTGCAGATCATGAATATTATTGGACTTCTGCTGCCAGATCCACAACAGTTCATCCGTACAGCTTTTGATCGCTGTTTTCCGAAGCGTCAGTGCCGGAAACTCTTTTGACAGATCATATCGATTAACCACTCCGAATTTCTTGATCGTATATGCCGAAGTTCCGTCTTCCCAGACCGGACGCACCTTTTCCCCCTGTGTATCCGTTCCGTTATCAATAATATCTCTGCACATGTCAATAAAGACTCTGTCCGCATAACTCATATTTCGCATTCTCCTTTTTTACTATGTGACTGTGAACTGAAGCTTTATGGATCACTGATATTATACAGAACTCTCTCCAGCATCTTTTCCAGGGCTTCTTTTTCTTTTCTGTTCATTCCCAGTGTCAGATTCTTATCTATCTTCTTTCTGTCGGCTTCCATACGTCTCTGGATATCATAAGCCTTCTCTGTCGGATAGATATTCTTGCATCTTTTATCCTTGTTACTTGGAACGATCAGAATAAATCCTTTTTCATCCAGTCTTTTCAGTATTCCTGTGACCGTCGGATTCTTCAGGCACAATGCCTTTTCAATGTCCTTCTGATTCACTTCTTCTTTGCTGCTGTTGAAAAGATAATCAAGGACTGCACACTGGGAAGCCGTGATACCAAGCTTTCTCAGCCGGTTATTAAAATCTTTTTCATACACATTATTGATCTGTTTAAACATAAATCCCAGTGTCTGCCGTTCTTTCATATCTCTCCTTCTTTCCATTAATCAGTTTATTCTAGCATATTCATCTATCCCGCGCAATCGCATTTTTCTTCCAGTCCTTTCATCATACGCAGTTCTCGTACCGCATACCCGATCGCTACTACAGCCGCGGCACCGTCTGCGATCGGTCCTGCATACATGACACCATCGATTCCCATAAAAGCCGGAAAGATCAGTATCAGCGGAAGCAGAAAGAATACCTGTCTTGTCAGAGATACCACAATTCCCAGTTTTGCCTTTCCGATCGAGGTAAAGAATCCGGAGGACATCGGCTGGATTCCGTTCAGAAACGTCATAAACATAAAAATCCGAAAATATCTTGATGCAAACCGAAAATATTCCTTGCTTCCTGTTCCGAAGATTCCGACAATCTGTTCCGGGAAAAACTGAAATCCCAGGAAAAACACGACTCCAACCAGAAATGCATACTGAAATGCTGTCGTATACGTCTTTCTGACTCTGTGATACAGTCCTGCTCCATAGTTAAATCCCCAGATTGGCTGGCATCCCTGCGAGATTCCGATTGCAATCGCCATAAAGACCATATTGACCTTTGATATCACTCCGACGCACGCCAGCGGAATATCGGCACCATATGCGGAAACAGCTCCATAATGACGAAGTGTGTTATTCATGGTGATCTGCACAACCGCCATCGCAATCTGATTAATACAGGATGCCATTCCAAGGGACGCTATCATCTTAAATCTTTTCATCCTGGGTCTTAACATTTCCTTTTTCAGATCCATTTTCCTGAATCGCAGAAAATACACGATCACCATCGCACCGGATATGATCTGACCGATCACGGTTGCCCATGCTGCACCCTTAATGCCCCAGTGGAACACAAAGATGAATGTCGGATCCAGAATAGTATTGATCACTGCTCCGGTAAGCATACATACCATAGAATAGGTCGGACTTCTGTCCGCACGGATCATATGATTGCCCCCGGTTGTCAATATCAGGAACGGAATTCCCCAGGCTGTGATCCCGGCATAATCCCTTGCATAGGGCAGTACATTTTCCGTTACCCCGAACAGCTGAAGAAGCGGATTTAAAAACAGCAGCACACACACTGCGATTATAGTTCCACAGATCACCAGCATCGATAATCCTGTTCCGATCACTCTGCAGGCATCTTCCTTTCTTCCTGCTCCCGACTCCAGATTATAGTTGGAAGCACTTCCGATCCCCAGCAGCAATGCCGTTGCCGTACAGATGATCGAAATCGGAAATGCGATGTTGGTCGCAGCATTTCCCAGCATTCCGACTCCCTGCCCGATAAAGATCTGATCTA
>JAEDLC010000067.1 GCA_016295505.1 Dorea sp. | reverse complement strand
CTAGGTCACCCCGGAGTCGTTCCCGTTATAGAATAAGATGAGATGTATAGAAAGATGTTTCTTCTATATAATAAAGGTGGTACCGCGACTACAATCGCCCTTTACGTAATGTAGAGGGCTTTTTCATTTTCAAAATGTGAAGAAAATGTGAAAAGCTATAGTATAAAGTGTATCTGAAGTATGAGGAGGAAACTATGAGTCAGAACCTGGAAAAGACCTACAATCCAAAAGAGATTGAAGCAAAGTTATATGAAAAATGGTGTGAAAACAAGTATTTTCACGCAGAGGTTGACAGAAGCAGAAAACCGTTTACAACTGTGATGCCGCCACCGAACATTACCGGTAAGCTGCATATGGGGCATGCACTGGATAATACACTGCAGGATATCCTGATCCGCTACAAGAGAATGCAGGGATACAATGCACTGTGGATTCCGGGAACAGACCATGCGGCAATCTCCACAGAGGTTAAGGTTACCAATCAGCTGAAAGAAGAAGGTATTGATAAAAAAGAGCTTGGAAGAGAAAAATTCCTGGAGAGAACCTGGCAGTGGAAGGAAGAGTATGCAGGAACGATCGAAGGACAGCTGAAAAAGCTGGGCGTATCCTGTGACTGGGACAGAGAACGCTTCACAATGGATGAAGGTTGTTCCAAAGCGGTTGAAGAAGTATTTATCAAGCTTTATGAAAAAGGATATATCTATAAGGGATCAAGAATCATCAACTGGTGTCCGGTATGTAAGACCTCTCTGTCTGATGCAGAGGTTGAGCATGAAGAGCAGGATGGATTCTTCTGGCACATCAAGTATCCAATCGTAGGAACCGATGATTTCCTGGAGATCGCAACAACACGTCCGGAGACCATGCTTGGTGATACGGCTATTGCTGTACATCCGGATGATGAGAGATATAAAGACATCGTTGGAAAGACCTGTCTGCTTCCATTGACGGACAGAGAGATCCCGATCGTTGCAGACTATTATGTAGATAAAGAGTTTGGAACAGGTGCGGTTAAGATTACACCGGCACATGACCCGAACGACTTTGAAGTTGGAAAACGTCATAACCTGCCGGAGATCAACATCATGAATGATGATGCAACGATCAATGAGCAGTACGGAGGCAAATATGCCGGAATGGATCGTTACGAGGCAAGAAAGGCCATGGTGAAGGATCTGGAAGAGCAGGGATATCTGGTAAAGGTTGTGCCACATTCTCATAATGTAGGTACACATGACCGCTGCCACACGACGGTAGAGCCGATGGTAAAGCAGCAGTGGTTCGTTAAGATGGATGAACTTGCGAAACCGGCGATTGAAGCAATTAAGAACGGGGAACTCAGATTTGTTCCGGAGCGTTTTAATAAGATCTACCTGCACTGGCTGGAAAATATCCGTGACTGGTGTATTTCCAGACAGATCTGGTGGGGACACAGAATCCCGGCTTATTACTGTGACGAATGCGGAGAAGTTGTGGTAGGACGCGGTGTTCCGGAAAAATGTCCGAAGTGCGGATGCACACACTTTACACAGGATGAGGATACACTGGATACATGGTTCAGTTCTGCACTGTGGCCGTTCTCCACACTTGGATGGCCGGATCAGAACGAAGATCTGGATTATTTCTATCCGACAGATGTTCTGGTAACCGGATATGACATCATCTTCTTCTGGGTTATCCGTATGGTATTTTCCGGTTATGAGCATACCGGAAAAGCACCGTTCCATACCGTATTTATTCACGGTCTGGTGAGAGATTCCCAGGGCCGCAAGATGAGTAAATCTCTCGGAAATGGTATTGATCCGCTGGAGATCATCGATCAGTACGGTGCAGATGCTCTGCGTATGACGCTGGTAACAGGAAATGCGCCTGGTAATGACATGCGTTTCTATAATGAAAGAGTAGAGGCCAGCCGTAACTTTGCGAATAAAGTATGGAATGCATCCAGATTTATCCTGATGAATCTGGGAGATAAGGAACTGACAGAGCCGGCAGATTTCAATCGTTATCCGGCAGACGGATGGATCTTGTCCAGATGCAACACGCTGGTGAAAGATGTAACAGAGAATATGGATAAGTTTGAACTTGGTATCGCTTTATCCAAGATCTATGATTTCCTGTGGGATGAATTCTGTGACTGGTATATCGAGATCGCAAAATATCGTATCTATCATGCAGAGGAGGATGCAGAAGGTGCTAATGATGCACTGTGGACGCTCAGAGAGGTACTGAAGAATTCCTTAAAGCTTCTTCATCCGTATATGCCGTTTGTAACAGAGGAGATCTACAGCAAACTGGTTCCGGAAGAGGAGTCTCTGATGATGTCAGAGTGGCCTGCATATGATGAAAAATGGAATGCCCCGGATGCGGAAAATATTGTTGAGCATTATAAAGAGATCATCAGAGGTATCCGTAATGTCCGTGCAGAGATGAATGTTCCGAATTCCAGAAAAGCAACGGCTTACGTTGTATGTGAGGATGCTAAGATCTGTGAAGGTCTGGGACTTCTCGATACATCGGCACAGACAATGGCATCTCTGAATGCTCTGGTGATCCAGAATGATAAGACAGGAATTGCGGATGATGCAGTATCCGTTGTAGTTCCGGATGCGACCGTATATGTACCGCTGGAAGAACTGATTGACTTTGATCAGGAGATTGAGAGATTAACAAAAGAAGAAACGAGACTTTCAAAAGAAATTGCCCGTGCAACAGGAATGCTGAACAATGAGAAGTTTGTCAGCAAGGCTCCTGCAGCGAAAGTCCAGGAAGAACGCCAGAAGCTGGAAACATACCAGCAGATGATGGAACAGGTGAAAGAAAGACTGGAAGGATTAAAAGCAAAAAGGTCATAGGTGAAGATGAAGAAGGTTCATTTAAAAAAGCCCGACATGAAGGCGGGAATTCATAAATTAAAAAATCTGAAAAAAGAAGATATAAAAGAATACTGGAAAGGCAGAAGGGAACGAAGAGAAAGGATCCTGGAAGAGCGCCGCAACAGTGCATTTGCACAGAAGATGAAACCGGTATATGCATTTATGAATCGTTTCTCGCTGGTATTTCACGCACTGCTGGCATGCATCATCAACTTTGTGATAGAAGCAATTTCCAGGCACTCCATACTGGAGGCCTGGGAATACATGACGGGATCTCCATATGTGTTCCTGTATAATGCGTTTATGATATTTGTGACGTTTTCGATTGTCTATCTGTTCAAGCGGAGAGTGTTTGCAAGGATCATCATCAGTGCGGTCTGGCTGGTTCTCGGGATTGCCAATGGGTATATCCTGCTGAAGCGTGTTACACCGTTTAATGCACAGGATCTCAAGATTGCGCAGGATGGAATCGCTCTGATCAATAATTATTGTAATGGTTTTGAACTGGTCATTCTGGTGATCGGAGTGGCAGCGTTGATTGTCTGGTGTGTGTCCATGTGGAGACGCGGCGGACAGTACAGCGGAAAGGTGCACCATATCAGGGCGCTGATTGGAATCGTGATCTGCTGTGTTTTATATGGTTTTGTGGCAGAACAGGCAGTAGATAAGAGAGTTGTCTCCACGTATTTCGGGAATATCGCATTTGCATATGAAGATTACGGACTTCCTTATTGCTTTATGGCAAGTCTTTTTAATACCGGAATCAATGAACCGAATGATTACAATGAGGAGACGATTGCTGAGATCAGCGGAAATGGCGAGATTACCAGGAACGAGACGGGGCTTGCAGAAGATGAGCGGCCAAATATCATCGTTGTACAGCTGGAATCTTATTTTGATGTGGCAGAAGCTGAGTTCTTTACAACATCGGAAGATCCGTGTCCGAATCTCCATGCCATGTATGATCAGTATTCAACCGGGTATTTTAAAGTGCCGTCTGTAGGAGCGGGTACTGCAAATACAGAGTTCGAGGTATTGACGGGGATGAACCTTCGTTATTTCGGACCGGGAGAATATCCATATAAAACGATGCTGAAAACCACACCATGCGAAAGTGCGGCGTCTGCTCTTAGTGCGCTGGGATATGGAACACACGCACTTCATAACAATACCGGTAATTTTTACAGCCGTGCCAACGTGTTTAATAACATTGGATTTGACACGTATACCAGTAAAGAATTCATGAATGTATTACAGACTACGGAAAACGGCTGGGCAAAGGATGACATTCTGATTCAGCATATTCTGGAATCCATGGATACGACGCAGCAGCAGGATTTTGTGTTTACAGTCAGTGTTCAGGGACATGGCGATTATCCGGAAGAGCAGGTAATTGAAAATCCGGCAATTACAGTGGAAGGAATCGATGATCCTGCCAAAAAGAATAAATGGGAATATTATGTCAACCAGGTATATGAGATGGATCAGTTTGCCGGCAATCTGGTAAAAGCGATTGAAGAACGCGGTGAACCGGCGGTTGTTGTATTCTATGGTGATCATCTCCCGACGATGGGACTTAAGGCAGAGGATCTGAAGAGCCGGTATCTGTATAATACGAATTATGTGATCTGGGATAATATCGGTCTGGAAAAGGAAGATAAGAATCTGCCGTCTTATCAGCTGATGGCAGAGGTGTTTGAACGACTGGATATTCATTCCGGAACGATATTCAATTATCATCAGGAAAGAACAAAGAGCAAGAATTATCTGTCGGATCTGGAACTGCTTCAGTATGATATCCTGTATGGCAATCAATATGTATATGCCGGTGAACAGCCGATTACAGAAGGGCATATGGTGATGGGAGTCAGGGATGTTACGCTCAGTAACATTGTACCTCATCTGAATAAGGGATATAGCCTGTATGGAGAGAATTTCACCAAATACAGTAAGATATATATCAATGGAGAAAAGCAAAAGAGCAGTTTCCTGAATAATACCAGAATCGATCTGTCAGAGGTTGAACTGGAAGACGGAGATGTGATTCAGGTCGGACAGGTAGGATCCAGTGAAACGATCTTCCGCATGTCGGATCAGTATATCTACCAGAATGGAGAACTGGTGTTACAGGAAGGAACAGCAACAGATAAGACGAAGTCTTGGGTGGATCAAAGCTATGACATTGAATAAGAAAGAAGCTGCTTTGTACACATATGAGGAAGCAGTAGCATATATTGAAGAGATTCCCAGGTTTACCAAAAAGCACACGCTCGATCATACCAGAGCATTTTTGAAGAGGCTTGGGAATCCGGCAGTGGACAGAAAGATCATTCATGTTGCCGGAACCAATGGAAAAGGTTCGGTATGTGCATATCTTCAGGCACTGTTGATGGCAGAGGGGAAGAGAACAGGGTTCTTTACATCCCCTCATCTTGTATCTGTAAATGAACGGATAAGAATGGACAATGTTCAGATTGAAAATGATACCTTTCTGAAGGTATTTCAAATGGTTCTGTCTGTTGTCAGAGAGATGGAGAAAGATGGAATAGAGCATCCTTCATATTTTGAATTCCTCTTTGGTATGGGAATGATGGCCTTTGCGCAGACGGATGTGGAATATATCATTCTGGAGACAGGACTTGGAGGCAGACTGGATGCGACCAATTCTATAGAGCATCCGGCACTTACGCTGATCACATCAATCAGCCTGGATCATACGGATATTCTTGGAGATACCATTGAGAAAATTGCGGCAGAGAAAGCCGGAATTATCAAAGAAGGAATTCCGGTTATCTTTGACGGAAGTAATGAGAAGGCGTCACAAGTCATACTGAAAACGGCGCTGGAGAAGCAGGCACCCTGTAGGGAAATATCGAAAAATGCGTTCGAAATTCGAGAAGTTAACCGCAAATATATTGCATTTTCCAGAGTGAATGCGTATGATAAAGATGTTATCTTTCATGTCCCGATCTGTGGCTGTTATCAGGTGACGAATGCGATGATCGCACTGGAAGCGGCAGAATATCTGCTGGAGGGAGAAAAAATCCATATCAATCGGTGGGTGGATGCACTGGCATCGATACACTGGGCAGGCAGAATGGAACAGGTCGCGGATCATATTACGATTGATGGTGCGCATAATCCGGGAGCGATTGAAGCATTTGTAGAAAGTGTTAAGGCTTTGAAAGCGGATGAAGGAGAGGGACCGGTTATTCTGTTTTCAGCCGTTGCAGATAAAAAGTATGAGCAGATGATTGCATATCTGTGTCAGAACCTGAATGCAAAAGCGTATATTGTGACGCAGATCGAAGATACCCGGGGAGTTCCTGTACAGGAACTGAAGGCGATATTTGAAAAATATACGTCCGGAAAAGTGTTGTGTGAGGAAAGCCTTGAAGAGGCTCTTTCGGCAGCAGAAAGGGAGCGTGGGCAAGATGGAGAGATCTATTGCCTGGGATCACTTTACCTTGTGGGGATGATTAAAAAACTACTGGGAGGTGCTTTGCATGCTTGATTTTGAAGAGGAATTAAAGAAGTTTCAGCCGAGTCTGGAAGTAGAAGATATAGAAGATGCAGTGTATCAGGAAGATCTGACAGATATGACAGATATTCTGCGGGAAGTGATTCAGCAGACAAAGTAGGAACAGAGTCGTAGGAGACATTATTTACAGAGGGTAGTATATGGATTATACAACAAAACTTGTATATCAGTCGAATTACTGGTATAACGACGGATTAAAAAAAGCGAATATCCGGGATATGTCCGGTGCGATTGCTTCTCTGAAAAAAAGCTTACAGTATAACAGAGCAAATATTGCGGCAAGAAACCTTCTGGGACTTGTCTATTATGGACGCGGAGATGTTGGAGAGGCGCTGGTTGAATGGATCTTAAGCAAGAATTTTCAGTCACATGAGAATATTGCCAATTATTATATTCAGAAGATCAAAGAGAAGAAAGATGAGCTTGATACGATTAATCAGGCGATCAAACGATACAATCAGGCATTGACATATTGCTATCAGCGGGGAGAAGATCTGGCGATCCTTCAGTTAAAAAAAGCGGTAGAAGCGCATCCGACTTATGTCAAGGCGTATCAGCTTCTGACATTGCTCTATATACAGACGGAACAGTATTCAAAAGCCAGACAGGCAGTACGAATTGCACATAAGCTGGACAAGACAGATGAGATTACGCTTCGGTACATGCATGAACTGAATCAGGTAAGAAAGTCCAGAAATGTAAAGATCAAGGAAGAAGAAGGAAAGAAAAAGAATCCACAGACGGTTACTTATAATATAGGCAATGAAACCATCATCCAGCCGGTGACATCCGGACTGAAGGAAAATGCAGGGTTACATACTCTGATCAATATTGCTATAGGAGTACTGATGGGAGTTGCTGTGATGTGTTTTCTGGTCATGCCTGCGATCAATGCATCCAGACAGGACAAGATCAACGAGCAGACGGTAAAGTTCAGTGATCAGATTGCAACACAGAAAGCACAGATCAGTGCTCTGAAAAAGGAACTGGAAGAATACAGGTCAACCAGTGAGGAGACAGAAAGTGCACAGGCTACGGCTGCCTCGACTCAGGACAGTTATGAGATCGTTATGAATATCAGTGTACATTTTCAGGCGGGTGATATGAGTGATGCAGCGATGCTGGAAGAACTGTTGAAGGTGAATCCGGATTCTCTGGGAACCGTGGGAAGACAGAAGTTTGAAGATATCACAGGAACTCTGTATCCGAGGATGTGTTCAAATCTGTTTGCAACTTCTCAGAATAATTTTGAGGTTGCCAATTATGAGACTGCAATCACGAATCTCGAAACTATCATGAAGATGGATGAGGGTTACAATGATGGTGCGGCAATGCTTTTGCTTGCCCAGTCGTATGAAAAGAGCGGGGATCAGGATCAGGCTAATATCAGGTATCAGAAGATTATCGAAGATTATCCGGACACTCAGGCGGCAGAGACCGCACAGGAAGCACTGGACGCGCAGAACGGTAAAGGCAAACAAGATACAGAAGAATAGATATGTGACGTACGAAAGAAAAGGATATGCAGATGCATATCCTTTTTTCTGTGCAATATTTTGAATGGAGGGAAAGATCATGAAATATCAGGTACAGGAAAATTGTCTGACCATATTTCTTCCGGGAGAACTGGATCACCATAATGCGGAAGAGATCAGGAGGGAATCGGATCATCTGATCGAACACAATCATATCCGTTATGTCATATTTGATTTTAAGGACACTGTGTTCTGTGACAGCTCCGGAATCGGAGTGATCATGGGCCGATACAAGCGTGTTTATATGATGGGAGGAGAGGTGTGTGCAGTGCATACCAATGAAAGGATCCGGAAGATACTGAAGATGTCGGGAGTAACAAAAATAATGCATATATATGAGGAGGACAAGTAATATGGAAAATACGAATGAAATGCAGTTAATATTTGACAGCCGCTCATCCAATGAGTCATTTGCCAGGGTGGCTGTGGCAGCTTTTATGACAGCACTGAATCCTACAGTGGAAGAAGTCTCTGATGTCAAGACCGCTGTGTCAGAAGCCGTGACCAATGCGGTGATCCATGGATATGAAAATGAGGTGAAGAGCATATACATACGCTGCCGGACAGAAGGAAAAACTCTGTATCTGGAGATAGAAGATAAAGGAAAAGGAATTGAAGATGTAAAACAGGCAATGGAGCCTCTCTTTACTACAAAGCCTGAGCTTGACCGTTCCGGGATGGGATTTTCGTTTATGGAGGCGTTTATGGACCGGCTGGAAGTCACATCCGTTCCCGGACAGGGAACTGTCGTAAAGATGCAGAAAACTATTGGAGAAGGACGAAAATTATGGACCACACAATCGCTTTGATTCAGAGATCTCACAACGGGGATGAAGAAGCGAGAGCACAGCTGGTGGAAGAAAATACCGGACTGGTATGGTGTATTGTAAAAAGGTTTTATAACCGGGGTGCAGAGGCTGAGGATCTGTTTCAGATCGGCAGTATCGGACTTCTGAAAGCGATTGATAAGTTTGATCTGTCCTATGATGTAAAGTTTTCTACCTATGCGGTTCCAATGATCTCAGGTGAGATCAAAAGATTTCTGAGAGATGACGGAATGATCAAGGTCAGCAGATCATTAAAGGAACTCGCGCACCGGGCATACAGCTGCGAGGCTGTGATGCAGGAAAAACTGGGAAGGGATCCGACGGTTACAGAGCTTGCAGAAGAACTTGGCGTGGAGACAGAGGAACTTACTATGGCACTGGAGGCAAGCGGAGACATTGAATCTCTGCACAAGCCGATATATCAAAAGGAAGGACAGGAGATTCGTCTGATGGACAAGCTGCCGCAGAAAGAAGAAGGGGAAGAAAAGATACTGGACCATATGCTTTTGAAACAGTTATTGTCTTATCTGGATAAAGAAGAAAGACAGTTAATCTATCTTCGGTATTTTGCAGATCAGACACAGTCGCAGGTGGGAAAGCAGATGGGAATCTCACAGGTGCAGGTATCAAGAATGGAAAAGAAAATACTGAAAAATCTGAGAGAACAATTATAAATATGTATAGTTTTTGGCGGAAGTATCCATACTAAGCAAAGAAAAAAAGATAACAAATACAGCAAGATACTGGGATAAAGAAGGTGAGTGTATGGATGACGCGAGGAGAAAGCTTAGAATCTGTCTGTTGTGTATCGTGACGGCAGCGGTGATCATAGGTGGAATCTATT
>JAEDLC010000066.1 GCA_016295505.1 Dorea sp. | reverse complement strand
ACACATCTTTTAAAAATGACGGCATACTTTTTTCCTTCTTTCCTTTTCTACATTTATTTTTTTAACGTCATCCAGGTTCCTTTCCATGCATAGAGAATGATCAGAATCATTCCCATAATCCAGGATAACGGATATACGCACATCAGTCGAAACAATTCATGAACCTCATGAAGCGCCACCGTAATCCAGATTACACGAAATACACACAAGGAAAACAGAATAATCAACATCGGCTGAAGTGTATGACCGGTTCCCCGGATACTTCCCGCCATGACATGCAGGATCGAAAGAGACCAGTAGAACGGACAGAAAAACTTCATAATATAGACTCCATATTCCACTACTTCCCGGTTATCCGTAAATACCCCTATCACCTGAGGTGCAAAAATCAAAAGCAGAATTCCTGTTATGATCGTATATATCACTCCCATTGCCAGCGAGACATACATTCCCTTCTTTACACGGTCATATCTGCCAGCTCCTGTGTTTTGTCCGACAAATGTGGTAGCTGCTGTACTGAAGCTCATAACCGGAAGAATGTTAAATCCGTCAATCTTAATATAAGACGCAAATCCCGCCATCACATCCGCACCAAAACTGTTCACACTGGACTGTACGATTACATTGGAAAATGAGATCACCACATGTTGAATACCGGTCGGAAGTCCGACTTTAATAATCCTTGCCGGCAACTGGTCATAGAACCGGATCTCCTTAAGCCTCACCTGATAGCATTCCCTGCTGCGAATCAGAAAACGCAGAATAAAAATGCAGGACAAAAGCTGACTGATATCCGTTGCCAGAGCAGCTCCGACAATTCCCATATGAAACACTACAACCAGCAGAAGATCCAGTAAAATATTGGAAACTGCCGCAATGATCAGATAGATCAGTGAACGTCTGGAATTGCCTACCGCATTCAAAATCCCCGCGGACATATTGTAGATGACAGAAAAGAAAATACCGCCAAAATAAATCTGAAGATACAGAACTGCCTGTCCAAACACCTCCTGTGGTGTTCCCATCACTCTTAAAAGTACCGGAACCAGAAGGACTCCGGCTATCGTCATAAAAGCACCTGCCACCACTGCAATCGCAAGTGTTGTATGAACTGCTTTTCTTACTCCTTCTCTGTCCTGCGCGCCAAATAGCTGTGCGATCACGACTCCCGCACCTGCAGACGCTCCCACGCAGAATCCGATCAGAAGATTAATAACCGATCCACTGGAACCAACTGCCGCAAGAGCCTCGCTTCCAATATAATTTCCCACAATGATCGAATCCATCGTATTATACAATTGCTGAAATAAATTCCCCAGAATCAGCGGAATTGCATAAAACAACAGGTTTTTCCAGATAGCGCCTTCTGTCATGGCTGTTGTCTTCTTCATATCCTTTTCCTCTTTTCTTCATACCAAAGAAAAACCCTTGATAATCATCAAGGGTTTTCCGTAAGCTGCCTAGCGGAATCGAACCGCCGACCTCCGCCTTACCAAGGCGACGCTCTACCGACTGAGCCAAGGCAGCACGCATATGTGATATGCAACATTGATAATATACAATATTAGAGGTCGATTTGTCAACCTTATTCTTTTATTTATTTTCTGATTTCAATATCTTTTCTGTCTTGCCCTTGATTCTCTGAAGCGCATTGTCAATCGTCTTTGGACTGCGGTCCAGAAGTCTTGCAATCGTCCGGTAATCTGTTCCAAGCAGATGAAGGTACAGCACTCTGTTTTCCAGATCGCTCAGACTTTCCTCCAGACGGCTTTCGATCAATTCTGCAAATTCCCGGCTTACAAACAGTTCCTCCGGATTGGTCTCTTTCGAAGCTTCCACTGTATCGATCAGAGAACTCTGATCTTCTCCTTTTTCATACAGGGAGACATAACTGTTCAGCGGACTGTGTTTCTTTCTTTTGGAAGCCTCGATCGCTGAATACATCTGTCTGGTAATACACAGTTTGGCAAAACTGAAAAAAGAAGTCTCCTGTTCTGGATCATAGTCCTGCACAGCCTTGAACAGTCCGATCATCCCTTCCTGAATCAGATCGTCATTTTCTCCGCCGAGAAGATACATGGCATTTGCCTCCTTGCGGACCAGATACTTATACTTCTCCATGATATAGTCCATGATCTTTTTGTCTCCGCTTCTTTGCATCCGGATCAGCTGCTCATCCGTCATCTGATTATAATTCGTCTTTCCCATTCTACTGTAATCTCTGTCTGACGATCTCATAAGCCAGTACACCTGCTGCCACAGATGCATTCAGAGAGTCAATATCTCCTTTCATCGGAATGCTGGCAATATAATCACAGTGATCTTTCACCAGCCTGCTTACACCTTCCCCTTCATTTCCGATCACCAGTCCGATCGGTCCTTTCAGGTTCAGATCATACATGGAGCTGCCTCCCATATCGGCACAGACAAACCAGAGGCCTTTTTCTTTCAGTTCCTCCATCGTCCTTGTCATGTTGGTCACTTTTGCCACAGGTGTATAATTCAGAGCTCCTGCCGAAGTCTTCGCCACAGTAGCCGTAAGTCCCACGGCCCGCCTTTTCGGAATAATCACTCCGTGTGCTCCTGCTAGATTTGCCGTACGGATGATCGCTCCCAGATTATGCGGATCCTCAATGTTGTCCAGAAGGATCAGAAATGGATCCTCCCCGCGCTCTCTGGCAAGTTCCAGCATATCCTCTACTTCTGAATACTCATAAGCCGCCGCAAGTGCAATCACTCCCTGGTGCTTTCCCGTTGCGGACAACTGTGACAGTCGTTCCTTTTCCACAAACTGGATCAAAGTATCATGCTTCCTTGCTTCTCTTACAATCGTTCGTACCGGACCATCCTGACACCCGTCCAGTACATACAGCTTATCGATCGGCTTTCCCGACCGGAATGCCTCCAGAACGGCATTGCGCCCTTCAATCATATTTTCATTCACATGTTTTTCGTTATTCATACAGACTCCTTATACACTTTCCAGACTATCTAATCCTATTTTAACCAGATCCAGCATTCTTTTCCACTCTTTTTTCAGATACAGATATCCCATCAGAGCCTCAAATCCTGTCGCTCTGCGGTAATCGGTAATAGACTGGTTCTTGGCGGGTGATATACTTTTGGCATTTCTTCCTCTTTTATACACTGCATGCTCATCCTCCGTCAGATGTTCCTGTATCGTACGCATCATTCTGGACTGCGCAGACGCCTGTACCAGAGAACTGGTCATTCGGTGCAGTTTCTGTACCTGTTTATTCCCTTCATTGATCACCAGGGATTTGATGATCAGATCATAGATGCTGTCCCCGATATATGCCAAAGTAAGAGGTGAATATTCTCTGATATCCACCTCCTGCATTTGAAACAAGTCCTGCATATAAGTGTCAAACTGCCACTCTACGCTCTTTTCCATTGTACTCCTTCTCGGGTATCTTTTAATACAATACCCTTCTCAAGTAATTCATCTCTGATTGCATCCGCTCTGGCAAAATCCTTTGCCTTACGCGCTGCCTGACGCTCTTCGATCAGTTTTTCGATCTCTTCGTCCAGCATTTCTTCCTTTTTATCTACGATCAGTCCGAGAACATCGGTAAGCTTCACCAGAAGATCAAACATAGCCTGAAGATATTCTCTGGAACTGTCTGCTGCCACAGTTGTATTGATATATTTCACCAGATCAAAAACTGCTGCCACAGCATCTGCCGTATTGAAGTCATCGTCCATCGCAGCTTCAAACTTCTGAACGAATTCATCTGCCTTTGCATATGCTTCTTTCTCTTCTTCCGTGATGGCTTCTGTTTTCGCATTACCCATTAAGAATTTCAGGTTGTCAGCTGCATTGACAATACGTTCCAGACCATTCTTGGATGCTTCCATCAGATCGGCACTGAAGTTCAGCGGACTTCTGTAATGTGCACTCAACATAAAGAATCTCAGTACCTGAAGATCGTACTGCTCGCTGATTTCACGAACCGTACGGAAGTTGCCGAGAGATTTGCTCATCTTACGGTTATCAATGTTCAGGAATGCATTATGCATCCAGTATTTTGCAAATTCCTTGCCGTTGGCTGCTTCACTCTGAGCAATTTCATTTTCATGGTGTGGGAATACCAGATCTTCCCCACCTGCGTGGATGTCGATCTGCTCTCCCAGATATTTCTTTGACATCTCAGAGCACTCGATATGCCATCCCGGACGTCCTTCACACCATGGAGAAGTCCATGCCGGCTCTCCTTCTTTTTTCGGCTTCCAAAGTACAAAATCCAGCGGATCCTCTTTCTCATCCTCTCCGGTTACCAGAAGAGAACGTTCACCGGAGCGAAGATCATCCAGGTTCTTATGGGAAAGCTTTCCATAATCCTTAAACTTTCTGGTACGATAATACACGGTACCGTTTTTCTCATAAGCATATCCCTTGTCGATCAGCGTCTGGATCATATCTACCATCCCACAGATTTCTTCTGTCGCCAGAGGATTCTTGGTTGCCGGCTTGATATTCATGCCATCCATATCTTTTTTGCACTCTGCAATATAACGCTTGGATATCTCATCAGAAGAAACGCCTTCCTCAATCGCCTTTTTGATGATCTTATCGTCTACATCCGTAAAATTAGACACATAATTTACATCATAGCCTTTATACTCAAAATATCTTCTGACGGTATCAAATACGATCATCGGCCTTGCATTTCCGATATGGATAAAGTTATAAACAGTCGGACCGCATACGTACATCTTAACTTTTCCTTCTTCCAAAGGTACAAATTCTTCTTTTTGTCTGGATAATGTGTTAAATATTTTCATCGTTCTTTTCCTTTCCTTCTAATGTTTTCGAATGATCCTCTTCTTTACAGTTTTTACATTTCATCTGTTTTTCCATCTCGAGGATCTGTCTGTGCATTCGCAGGTTGTCTTCCTGCAGTGCCATGATATCATTGCTGATCGGATCCGGAAGATGTACCTGATCCAGATCCAGACGCGGAATCTTCTCATCACCCATCTTCACAATTCTTCCCGGAACACCTACAACCGTACAGTTCGGCGGCACTTCTTTGAGAACGACACTGCCGGCCCCAATCTTGGAATTCTCCCCAATGGTAAATGAACCCAGGACCTTCGCCCCGGCACTGACCATAACATTGTCCTTCAGCGTCGGATGACGTTTTCCCTTTTCTTTTCCGGTTCCTCCAAGGGTTACTCCCTGATACAGTGTAATATTGTCTCCGAGCTCAGCTGTCTCTCCAATGATCACGCCACTTCCATGATCAATAAAAAGCCCTTTTCCGATCTTTGCTCCCGGATGAATCTCGATTCCCGTCTTTCTGGCTGCTCTCTGAGAGATCCATCTGGCCAAAAAATAATGTTTTTTCAGATACAGCTTATGTGCAACCCTGTAATGCAGAATTGCCTTAAAACTGGAATACAGGAATACCTCCATATTAGACTTGATTGCAGGATCTCTCTCCCTGATCACCTGAATCTCCTCTTTCACATATGATATCATACCCATGACAACCTCTCCTTTTGATTCAACTGAATAAGTTTTTATAGCGTAAAAAAACTTCGTCTCCTGCAATACAAGAGACGAAGTATATCCGCGGTTCCACTCTTATGAAAGAATCTCTTCTGTACCATCCCGTAAGATGAACGAAAACATTCTACACTCAATACACGTAACGTGTGTAATCCCGTATCCGGCTAATGATCCTTCCGCATCAGATACTCACATGCAGTCAGTCTTTTCACCAGATCGACTCCCGGACGCACTTCACAGCTACTTTGCTTAAAACTGCTTTCAGCCGGTGACAGTTTTTCTCTGAAAGCTCCATAATCTGCTACTCTTTCCGTTCTACGTCTTTGCCATATTGATTATATATTATGCGAAAACGCAGAATTTGTCAACCTATTTCCACCGAATCTCCACCTTAAACAGATCTGCCTCTGTCTCAATCTTCAGCTTTCCTTTCTGAAGTTCCACAAAACTTTTCACGATTGCAAGGCCGAGACCGGATCCTTCTGTATTTCTGGAACTGTCTCCCCTTACGAAACGTTCCGTAATCTCCTCCGGATTAAAGTCAAGCTCTTTTGCAGAAACATTTTTCATGCGCACTATCGTTTCTTCTCCTTCCCGGCAGATATCCACATAGACCCTCGTATGAGGCAGCGCATACTTCACAATGTTCATCAGCAGATTTTCAAAAATGCGGTATGTCTTCTGACTGTCCAGCGATACAATGATCTTCTCCGGATCGTATTTGCACCGGAAGTCGAGATCTGCTTTCGTAATCTTATCCTCCAGTTCCAGTTTGACCTGCTTGAAGAGATTCACAATATCCACATCCGTGATATCCAGTGTCACATTTTTACTGCTCGCCTTGCTGACTTCAAAGAGGTCTTCAATCAACACCTTCAGACGCATGGACTTTCGATCCAGGACATCGATATATTCCTTCTGTTTTTCAGGATCCTTTTCCTCTTTCAGCAGATTCACATACGTAATAATCGCTGTCAGCGGCGTCTTCAGATCATGTGAAACATTCGTAATCAGTTCCGTCTTCATGCGCTGACTCTTTACCTCTTCATCCACCGCTTTTTTGAATCCTGTCCGGATCTTCTCAATCTCTGTTTTAAACGGTGCGAATATACCAAGATCTTCTGTGATCTCTACTTCCAGATTGCCTTTCGCGATCTCTTCTGTAGCCTTTAACAGTACGGCATACTTTTTCTGCATATCAATGTAAACCTTTCGGATAATCAGGAATAATACAACCGAATACACAACCAGTGCCATAATTCCAAAAAACCAGAAGCAGCAGATTGCTGTCAGAATCACAAAATTCCATAACACTATTTTCAGGATTATCCGGTTGTTCTTTTCCTTGAAATCAATACTCATAAATGCCTGATATTCTTTCCTGATCCATTCTCTTCCTTTATTGACCACGAATATCACCGCCTTCTTTATGTATCTCCACACCGGGCAGATCCATGTACGTTCTCTTATATATGTCCGGACTCCCATCACAAAGATCTGGCGCACACAGGATGCTGCCCAGTAAGTAACCGCAAACACAAGTGTCCAGACTGCAAAATCCAGAATATCTATCATCCCCTTACTTCTTTTGAGCAGCCACCCGCACTGATTGAATGCAACGACAGTCACTGCCAGAAAGACAGCTGCCGCCACCTCAAAAGGAGCCTGAAATATCTTTTCTCTACCGGTCTGCAAGAAAGGAATCGCCGGATAAAGACATGCCAGGATTGCCAAAACAGCCATTAGCATTGCAATCATACTGTACATCTGATCCGGTGCATCCATTCCCTCGTAATACCAGTCATCCAGATACGTCTGCATATTATCTTCTGTCATGGCAAACAGATACGTCCGGTTTTTGGGAACCGAGAGTTGTTCTTTCCATTCCTCATGGTTTTCGTCAAACCGATTCAGAATCTCACGAAGATATGTCGTCTGCTCCTTCTTATAATCACTCTGCCTGATGGTAACCTCGGGCGTCCCATTCTCGTCATATGTAATAATCATTCCAATGGCATAGGAACTCAGTTTGTTTTCCGACAGAGACTGTTCGGATTCCACAACACTTTTTGTTATGATTTTTCCATTCTCATCCTTCACCTGATATTCCAGATACGGATAAAAACAGTCGAAATCATTCAGTTCCTCCGGCATATAGTTCTCCATCCATTTTCTTAATTGTTTCTGATCATTTTCTTCCGTGTTCTCTGAATTATACAGAATGTATGAAGTCTCTATGAACTGCTCCAGAAAACTCTGTGACGTAGCCGATGACCGTTTGGCACGTTCCGCCTGTTTCTGCGCCTCCTGATACCATCCGTGATACTGCGCCATCACCATGATTGTCGCAGCAATCATCGTAAATGCAATCCATATTACCGCAAGTTTATGCCTGTTTTTCAATTTTGTATCCAACACCCCACACCACCTTCAAATATTTTGGATTTTTTGAATCGATCTCTATTTTTTCACGGATATTTCTCACATGGACCATAATCGTATCCGTATTCACTGCCCGTTCATTCCACACTCGTTCATAGATCTCTTCTGCAGAAAAGATTCGCCCCGGATTCTTCATCAGCAGCAGTAAGATCTTATATTCTGTCGGTGTCAGTTTCACTGCTTCTCCATCCACTGTCACTTCCATCGTATCCTCATTGATCTCCAGCCCACCGATCGTATGAATATTGGCATGTTTTTCGTTATCTTTCAGACGTTCCATAAACCGGCGGTAACGCCGAAGCTGGGAATTCACCCTGGCCAGAAGCTCCATCGGAGTAAATGGCTTTGTTACATAATCATCTGCTCCCATATTAAGTCCCATGATCTTATCTACCTCTTCTGATTTGGCAGATAAGAATATCACCGGAAAATCATACTTTTCCCGCAACCGGATCGTCATCTGAATCCCATCCATCCTTGGCATCATTACATCCACGATCGCCAGATGAATTTCCTCTCTTTCAATAACTTCCAGTCCTTCCACACCATCCGCCGCCTGGTACACCTGATACCCCTGACTCCGCAGATAGATCTTTACACCTTCTCTGATCTCTTTATCGTCTTCCACCACCAGAACATGATTCATTTCCATTCCTGTCATTCCTCTCTTTCTCCCTGTATTAAGCCGAACCTTTCTGCAACGGGAGACTTTTTTCTGTTATTATACTACATACGGATTCTTCCGGATATCTTTTCATCGCCGACGGCCGGTGACAGGATACGATTCCGTAACAATCAAAACATACTGTGATTCTGGAAAACGGCAGTGATGACTCAGCATCCTTTTTCCAACCGGTCTGACACCCATAATATTCTCTGCTCCTTTCTCTTTCCAACATCATGCGGTAATCCATCTCCGCTTTTTTGGCAATACAGGACATATGATAGCCATCCGCAGTATGTAATGCACCGTCTTTCAGCTTCCTGTATCCTTCTTTGTGATTCATCATCATACATACCTGTTCCGCAAATTCATCCTCATTTTCCTCTACGAGATACCCGTTTTTCCCATTTCTTACAATATCGTGCACTCCACAGGCATCTACCGCAATTACCGGAAGTCCGGCCGCCATCGCTTCAGCCAGTACAATCCCCTGTGTCTCGGAAAGAGAGGCAAATAAAAATGCATCGCTCGCAAAAAGATGTAACGTGTCCTGATCTTCTCTGCCTGTTCCTGATCCGGCTGATAGGAGGAATCTTCAAGTCCGGTAGGAAGTATCTGAACCATGGCACTGTCACTCTGACGCTCAATAAAAGCTTTCATATCCATAGACGGTGCGTATATCATACTGCATTTTCTCATATAAGCAGACATATAACATGGCAGCCCTCTCCTGCACACATTCTGTAGAAAATGCTCCGCATTGTTCTCCCTCTTTTTCGAAAACGGATTCAGGTAATGCAGATATTCCTCATAACGCGTATGGTAGGTATACACCAGCGGAATCTGGTACCTTTGACTGAGCCGGACAGCCACATTTCCAATCAGCATCGGGTGATGCGTATGAATCAGGTCAAAGTCTCTGCACGCAAATTCCTCCTGAATCTTAGAATCCAGCACATTGGGAATTACCATTCCATTTTTCATGC
>JAEDLC010000065.1 GCA_016295505.1 Dorea sp. | reverse complement strand
TATTCCAGGTAAACGGACCGGTTGGTCTTGCAAGCTGGAAAGATTACTGCTATGATCTGTCCGGATCTGATATTGCCGGAGAACTGACAGATGACAGCTTCGCTCTGAAAGACGGAGATCAGACACTTGGTATCGCATATGTTATCGAAAACTACGGAATTATTTACAACAAAGCACTTCTGGAAGAGGCTGGATATACAGCAGATGATATCACAAACTTTGACAGCTTCAAGAAAGTAGTAGAAGATATCACAGCACGTAAAGATGAACTTGGATTCTCTGCATTCACATCCGCTGGTATGGACGGATCTTCTGACTGGAGATTCAAGACACATCTTGCAAACCTTCCGATCTACTATGAATATAAAGCAGATGGAATTGACAACACAGATGCAATCAAAGGCACCTACCTTGACAACTATCGTCAGATCTGGGATCTGTACATCAACAATGCTACCTGTGATCCGAAACTTCTGTCCACAAAGACAGGTGATGATGCTGTAGCAGAATTCGTAACAGAGGAAGCAGTTTTCTATCAGAATGGTACATGGGCTTATAACGATGTAGCTGATCTTGGCGACGAGAATCTTGGAATCCTTCCAATCTACATCGGCGTAGAAGGCGAAGAAGATCAGGGTGTATGTACCGGTACAGAGAACTACTGGTGTGTAAACTCCAAAGCTTCTGAAGAAGATATTCAGGCAACACTGGACTTCATCAACTGGTGTGTAACATCTGAGACAGGTGTAGAAGCAATGTGCAAGGATATGGGATTTGTAATTCCGTTCAAGGCAAATATGGAATCTGACAATGTGCTTGTAAATGAAGCAAACAAATATCTTGAGGATGGCAAGACTCCTGTTACATGGACATTCTCTACGATGCCATCTGAAGAGTGGAAGAACGGTGTAGGATCTGCTCTTACAGCATATGCAGCTGATCAGACAGATGCAAACTGGGATGCAGTTGTATCCGCATTCGTAGATGGATGGGCAACAGAGGCAGCAGCTGCTGAATAATCTGTTCGAGGATAAGGTGTTCTGACAAAAGGCAAAGCATAAAGGATGCGGCGGGCGAGATTGTTCGCCCGCCGCTTTTTGAGAAGGAGGGCGATTTTGTGGAAAAGGCCATGAAACGTTATATGCCGATATTCGTACTCCCAACATTCTGTGCGTTTACACTCGGCTTTATTGTCCCGTTTATCATGGGAATCTGGCTTTCGTTCTGTAAGTTTACGACAGTTACAGACGCAAAGTTTGTAGGTTTTTCAAATTACATAAAAGCATTTCAGGATACGGTTTTCAGACATTCGTTCTGGTACACCGCTTTATTTGCGGTTGTATCTCTGGTAGTGATCAATGTGTTTGCATTTGCGCTTGCCATGGCGCTGACTCAGAAAATGAGAGGAACCAACATCTTCCGTACCATTTTCTTCATGCCAAACCTGATCGGAGGTATCGTGCTTGGTTATATCTGGCAGCTGATCTTTGACGGAATCCTGTCCAATTATAATACAGCACTGAAATTAAATGAGTGGCTTGGTTTCTGGGGATTGATCATCCTGGTAAGCTGGCAGCAGATAGGTTATATGATGATCATCTACATTGCCGGTCTTCAGTCCATTCCGGGAGATGTACTGGAAGCAGCACAGATCGACGGGGCGACCAGCTGGCAGAGATTGTGGAAAGTGACTGTTCCGATGATGATGCCGTCTATTACGATCTGTGTATTCCTGTCCATTACCAACGGATTCAAGCTCTTTGACCAGAACTTGTCACTGACAGCAGGTGAACCGTCGAAGATGTCAGAAATGATGGCACTCAATATCTACAATACATTCTATGGACGTACCGGATGGGAAGGTGTCGGACAGGCGAAGGCAGTACTTTTCTTCCTGCTTGTAGTGGCAATCGGTATGCTGCAGTTGAGAGCAACACGTTCAAAGGAGGTGCAGCAGTAAATGAAGTGGAAAAACAAATTAAGCTGGGCCGGAACCGGTATATTTACGATTCTTGGTGTGATCTATATTCTGCCGATCCTGATCGTGCTCATCAATTCCTTTAAGAAAAAAGTATTTATCAACAAAGAACCATTTACCCTGCCGACGGAAAAGACATTCGTAGGCATGGATAACTATCTTGCTGCGATCGACAAATATCAGCTGTTGAGTGCAGTTGGATGGACGGTATTTATTACGGTCGGATCTGTGTTGGTGATCCTGATCTGTACCTCCATGTGCGCATGGTATATTACAAGAGTTAATACCAGATTTACAAAGACGATGTATCTGTTATGTGTATTTTCCATGGTTGTTCCGTTCCAGATGGTGATGTTCACACTTTCTCTGATTGCGGACCGTACCAGACTGAATACCCCGTGGGGAATCATCATCATCTATCTGGGATTCGGAGCCGGACTTGCGGTCTTCATGTTCTGTGGATTCGTCAAATCGATTCCGCTTGAAATTGAGGAAGCTGCCATGATCGACGGATGTACACCGCTTCGTACCTTCTTCTCTGTAGTACTTCCGATCATGAAACCGACTTATATCTCCGTTGGTATTCTGGAGACCATGTGGATCTGGAATGACTTCCTGCTTCCATATCTGGTACTGGATCTGAATAAATATAAGACGATCTCTATCATCATCCAGTACATGAAGGGAAGCTACGGACGTGTGGATATGGGTGCAATTATGGCGGCTCTTATCCTTGCGATTATTCCGGTTATCATCTTCTATCTGTCCTGCCAGAAACACATCATCAAAGGTGTTGCGGCCGGAGCTGTTAAGGGTTAAAATAGGAATATGAAATATACTTGGAGGATAGATGACATGAGAAAAAGTGGAATGTTGATGCCGATATCGGCATTGCCAGGTTCCTATGGTATTGGCTGCTTTTCAAAAGAAGCATATCATTTTGCAGATATCCTGAAAAAGTCCGGACAGTCCCAGTGGCAGATCCTGCCGCTGGGACCAACTGGTTATGGAGATTCTCCGTACCAGTCTTTTTCTACATTTGCAGGCAACCCTTACTTTATCGATCTGGAGACTTTGATCGAAGAAGGAATGCTCACCAGAGAAGAGTGTGATGCGGCTGATTTCGGAGAGGATGAGACGGCCATCAACTACGAAAAGCTGTACCATGCGCGGTTTGATGTGTTAAGAATTGCCTATCATCGGGCGAAAGAGTCCGGAGGGTTACAGGAGTCTGCGTATGTAGACTTTGTGGAAAGAGAGAAGTTCTGGCTTCGGGATTATGCCCTTTATATGGCAGTGAAGAATCGGTTTGGAGGAAAGAGCTGGGACAATTGGGATGAGGATATTCGTCTCAGGCAGCCGGAGGCTATGGAGCGGTACACGGAAGAACTGGCAGATGAGATTGCTTTCTATGAATATCAGCAGTATCTGTTTTCGGTTCAGTGGACAGCTCTGAAAGCATATGCCAATGAACAGGGGATTCAGATCATCGGTGATATTCCGATCTATGTGGCGTTTGACAGTGCAGATACCTGGGCGAATCCAAAGCTGTTCCAGCTGGATGAGAAGAATCTGCCGGTCGCAGTTGCCGGATGTCCGCCAGATGGATTTTCCGCAACCGGTCAGCTCTGGGGGAATCCGCTCTATGACTGGGAATACCATAAAGAAACGGGGTATGCGTGGTGGATCCAGAGAATTGCAGGTTGTTTTAAGCTCTACGATGTGATCCGGATCGATCACTTCCGTGGCTTTGATGAATATTATTCGATTCCGTATGGAGATAAGACGGCGGAGCATGGGGCATGGATGCCGGGACCGGGCATGGAGCTGTTCCATGCGATCCGAAGAGAGCTTGGAGACCTTCCGATCATTGCGGAAGATCTGGGATTTTTGACAGAAAGTGTAAGAAAGCTTCTGGCGGACAGTGGTTATCCGGGCATGAAGGTTCTTCAGTTCGCATTTGATTCCCGGGAAGACAGCGATTATCTTCCGCATAATTATGAGAGAAATTGTGTGGTCTATACAGGGACGCATGATAACGATACCGTCAGAGGATGGTACGAAGTTCTTGCGCCGGAAGACAAGGAGATGGCGCTGGAATATCTGGGCAATCGTTTTACTCCGGAGGAAGAGATTGCATGGGATTATATCGGTCTTGCCATGCGAAGTGTGGCAGATACCTGTATCATACCGGTACAGGATTATCTGGGACTCGGAAAAGAGGCGAGGATCAATACACCGTCTACACTGGGGGGTAACTGGATGTGGAGAATGAAGAAGGATGCTTTTACAGAAGATCTGATTGACAGGATCCGTCATCTGACAAGAGTGTGCGCGAGATATTAATTTTTTTGCGTTCCGGAAGAGAAAACTGCTTGACAAATAAAATGTGCGGTGATAAGTTAATATCTAGTGATAGCATGTTACTTGTTTTGAAGAACGAGGCATTAACTATACATAAATGCAAGGGATATTTATGTGTGTTAATGCCTTTTTTTGTACTATAATGATAGAAAAAAGGAACCCATCCGCAGACACACAGAGGTGTTCCGGCAGAAGTGGAAAAGGAGAAAAGAGATGAAAGACAAAATTTTTGGTGTATTGCAGCGTGTGGGAAGATCATTTATGCTGCCGATCGCAATTCTTCCTGTAGCCGGGCTGTTGCTGGGAGTCGGAAGCTCCTTCAGTAATGAAACCATGCTTGCGGCGTACGGACTGCAGGGGGTTCTGGGAGAAGGAACGGTATTTCACGCCATCTTCCTGGTTATGAAAGATGCAGGAAATATTGTATTTGCGAATCTGCCACTGATATTTGCCATGGGTGTGGCAATCGGTATGGCAAAGAAGGAAAAAGAAGTTGCAGCGCTTGCAGCCGTGATCGCGTTCTTTATCATGCACGCTTCGATCGGAGCCATGATTGAGATCGGAGGAGGAACGGAGAGTATGCTGGAAGGCGCAACGACGTCCGTATGCGGAATTACTTCTCTTCAGATGGGTGTGTTCGGAGGTATCATCGTCGGACTGGGAGTTGCGGCTCTTCACAACAGATATTATAAGATTGAACTTCCGCAGGTATTGTCCTTCTTTGGAGGCACCAGATTCGTGCCGATCATATGCTCTCTGGTATATACAGGAGTGGGAATTGCCATGTACTTTATCTGGCCGGTGATCCAGGGCGGTATCTATGCAGTAGGAGATGTGGTTCTGAATTCCGGATATTTTGGAACCTGGCTGTACGGATTGATGGAACGTCTGTTAATTCCGTTCGGTCTGCATCATGTGTTCTATCTCCCGTTCTGGCAGACTGCACTTGGCGGAACGCTGGAGGTTGCGGGCCAGGCAGTGGAAGGAGCTCAGAATATCTTTTTTGCTCAGCTGGCAGACCCGACGGTAGAACATTTTGCAGTATCTGCAACGAGATTCATGTCCGGTAAATTCCCGCTGATGATCTTCGGACTCCCGGGAGCGGCACTTGCAATGTACAAATGCGCAAAGCCGGAAAAGAGAAAAGAAGTTGGAGGCCTTCTGCTTTCAGCAGCACTGACTTCCATGCTGACCGGTATCACGGAACCTCTGGAATTTACCTTCCTGTTTGTGGCACCGCTCCTTTATGGAATCCATTGTGTGTTTGCAGGACTTGCATATATGCTGATGCATGTATTTAATGTCGGTGTAGGTATGACATTCTCCGGAGGTATGATCGACATGTTCCTCTTTGGTGTCCTTCAGGGCAATGAAAAGACCAGCTGGATCTGGATCGTCATCGTGGGAGTTGTATACTTTATCGTATATTATTTCCTGTTTGGATTCCTGATCCGAAAAATGGATCTGAAGACTCCGGGAAGAGATGACAGTGAAGAGGTGAAGTTATATCGAAGAAGCGACGTGGAAGCAAGAAAGAAAGGAGAATCTGCAGGAAGCGGATCTTCTGTGGATGAACTTTCACAGAGCATCTGTCGCGGACTTGGCGGCAAGAAGAATATCTCTGATGTGGACTGCTGTGCAACCAGACTTCGCTGTACGGTGTACAAGGCAGAACTGGTAAATGATGCACTTTTGAAGGCCACAGGCGCTTCCGGTGTCGTACACAAAGGAAATGGTGTTCAGATCATCTACGGACCGCGGGTAACGGTGATCAAGTCCAATCTCGAGGATTATCTGGAGACAGCGCCGGATGAGGAATATACGGAAGAAGAGGTACAGGAAGCCGTTGAAGAAGCAGTAACGGAAGAAAAAGAACAGAAGGTAGTAAAGACCATTGAGATCTCAAGTCCGATCACAGGACTGGCGGCAGATCTTTCGACGGCGCCGGATGAAGCATTTGCTGAGCGAATGATGGGGGACGGAGCGGTCGTTACACCGGAGGATGCAATCGTAAGAGCACCGGAAGACGGAGAAGTATGCTTTGTATTTGACACCAGGCACGCAATTGGTTTCCAGACGGATTCCGGAATCAGTCTTCTGATTCATGTCGGAATTGATACGGTGAAGCTTGACGGCGAGGGATTTGAAGTGTTTGTAGAGAATGGTCAGAAGGTAAAGAAGGGAGATCCGATGCTGAAGCTGGATCTGGATTATCTGAAAGCACATGCGCCTTCTCTGGTATCACCAATCCTTTGTACGGAGCTTGAGGATAACCAGAAGATTCGTCTGATCAGAGACGGGGAGATTCAGGCGGGAGAAGCACTGTTTGCAGTGGATATCTGCGAATAAGAAGATAAGAAATGAAATGTAAGTGGGGAATGAGATGTACAGGATAAAAAAAGTATTAAATCATAATACAGTCATTGCGATCAGCGAGAGAGAACATCAGGAATGCCTGATCATGGGAAAAGGAATCGGATTCGGTAAAAAGGTAAGTGAAAGAATTGAGACCAGACCGGAAGACCGGGTATATTCACTGAAGGAATATACAGAGCGCGGTGACGCCAGAGAGATCGTTCAGTCGGTAGCACCGGAATTTCTTGAGATCACGAATGAAGTGTTAAATGAGGCAGAAAAGATATTTGGCCGGATTGACCGCAATGTACTGTTCCCACTGGCAGATCATATTGCATTTGCAGTACAGAGAATTAAGAATTACGAGCAGATCAGCAATCCTCTGACGGAGGATATCCGGATTCTGTTCCATATGGAATTTAAGGCAGCGGAAAAGATCCGGCCGCTTCTGGAGAAACGGATGGGTATCCAGATTGATGATGACGAGGTCGGATACGTTGCGCTTCATATACATTCTGCAATTGATGATGAGAAGGTATCACAGGCAATGCAGATGGCAAGAGCAGTAAGGGAATGTATCTCTCTGGTGGAGCAGACCGTCGGAAAGTCCATCGATGTGGCTTCTCTTTCCTATAATCGTCTGATGAATCATATCCGATATATGGTAGCGCGTGCTATGAGCGGTGAGAAGCTGAAGGTCAATATGAATGATTATATGAAGATCAAATTTCCGGAGGCATATCAGATGGCAGAAAGTGTCTGCAGACAGGTCGGGCACAGTCTGGGATGTGCGCTGGAAGAAGTAGAGGTCGGGTATCTGGCAATGCATATCGAAAGAGTGGCAAGTGATGAGCTGGATACCGGAAAAGAAGATTAAAAAAGAAAAAAGGAGAATGATATTATGAAAACATTTAATTACGTAATCACAGACAAAGTAGGAATTCACGCAAGACCGGCAGGAATGCTTGTAAAGGAAGCAAAAAAATATGCATCTTCCATTACAATCGTAAAGGGAGAGAAGAAAGCAGATGCCAGAAAACTGATGGTTCTCATGGGACTGGGAGTAAAATGTGGAGAAGAAGTGACAGTAGAAGTAGAAGGTGCTGATGAAGAAGTGGCAGCAGCAGCTATGGAGACATTTTTCAAAGAGAATCTGTAAGATTGGAGCACAGGTATGGAAGTATATACTGGAAAATCGATATACAAAGGCATTGCAATCGGAAGAATCCTGTTCTATCAGAAAGGGGAGCAGTCTGTAAAGCGGACAAGGATTGAAGATACTGCGTCGGAGATCGGAAGATATGAGGCTGCAAGACAGAAAGCAATGGAACAGTTGAATGCGCTGTATGAAAAGGCAGTAAAAGAAGTGGGCGAGATGAATGCAGCTGTCTTCGAAGTGCATGCTATGATGCTGGAAGATGATGACTATGTGGATTCCATCATCAACATCATTGAGACACAGCAGGTCAATGCAGAGTTTGCCGTTGCCACAACAGGAGACAACTTTGCAAAGATGTTTGCAGATATGGATGATGATTATTTTCGGGCAAGAGCGGCTGATGTGAAAGATATATCCGAACGGCTGGTCAATATCCTGAGTGGGCGTGAGAACGGCGGGGATATCGGAGAAGAGCCGGTGATCATTGTGGCAGATGATCTTGCACCGAGTGAGACGGTACAGATGGACAAAGAAAAACTTCTGGCTTTTGTTACCGAGCATGGATCAGCCAATTCCCATACGGCGATTCTTGCGAGAACCATGAATATTCCTGCGCTGATCGGTGTTCAGATCCGGGAGGCCTGGAACGGCAGACTGGCAGTGGTAGACGGTTATTCCGGAACCCTGTACGTGGATCCGGAAGATGAGATCTTAAGTCAGATGAAGGCGCGTCAGGAAGAGGACATCCGTGCAAGAGAGCTGTTGTCAGAATTAAAGGGAAAAGAAGATGTCACGCTGGATGGAAAGTCCATCCGTCTGTATGCCAATATCGGCAGTGTGAAGGATATCGCCAGTGTGCTTGCCAATGATGCGGCAGGAATCGGTCTGTTCCGAAGTGAATTCCTGTATCTGGAGTCATCGGATTATCCGGATGAAGAGACGCAGTTCCAGACGTATAAGACGGTTGCAGAAAATATGGCCGGAAAAAAGGTGATTGTGCGGACACTGGATATCGGCGCTGACAAACAGGCGGATTATTTCCAGATTGCACATGAAGAGAACCCGGCTATGGGATTTCGTGCAATTCGTATCTGTCTGGAGAGAACAGAGATCTTCAAGACGCAGCTGCGCGCATTATTCCGTGCAAGTGCATACGGAAATATTGCGATCATGTATCCGATGATCATCTCCGTGGATGAGGTGCGCCGCATCAAAGAGATCGTGGCGGAGGTAAAAAGAGAGCTGGACGAGCAGGGCATCGCATATGGTGAAGTGGAGCAGGGCATAATGATTGAGACTCCGGCAGCAGTCATGATCAGTGATCTTCTGGCAGAAGAAGTGGATTTCTTCAGCATCGGAACCAATGATCTGACACAGTATACCCTGGCAATCGACCGGCAGAACAGTAAGCTTGATTCTATCTATGATTCTCATCATCCGGCAGTTCTTCGGATGATCCGGCAGACAATCGAGAATGGACATCAGCATGGATGCTGGGTAGGAATCTGTGGCGAGCTCGGAGCAGATATGAGCCTGACAGAGACGTTCCTTGATATGGGAATTGATGAGCTGTCGGTGTCTCCGTCTTTTGTACTTCCGATCCGTAAAAAGATACGAGAGATGGATCTGAGAAAAATTAAAACAAAATAACAATTTTTTTTGAAAAACACTTGTCAAAAGAATATTCTTATGGTATTATATAACTCGGTCGCTTGAGGAATTAAAAGCAAAATCTTCAGCGATAAAGTAACATGGCTCCGTGGTCAAGCGGTTAAGACATCGCCCTTTCACGGCGGTAACACGGGT
>JAEDLC010000064.1 GCA_016295505.1 Dorea sp. | reverse complement strand
TCCTCCTGAATCTTAGAATCCAGCACATTGGGAATTACCATTCCATTTTTCATGCGCCAGGCGTTCCACTGATATCGGCACACCTCCGACAAAAGGTTTGTAATTATTGGTCATCATCGCAATCTTCATATCTTATCCCCTCCTAATCATATACCCAATATCTTCCATACGGCATCTCCATGTTCCGTTCAATCATTTCCCGATGCTTTGGAAAATGTCGAAGATAAAACCGAAGAAACACTTCCCCTCTGGATGCCCAGATTCCGGCAAGCGGCATAATCACACCCGCAGGAAATCCCGGAAGATTCATATATTCCAGCAATACAATCAAAAATACGAATATTGCACCATATTGTAAAAAATATTGTGAAAGAATCTGAATCTGCATCTCTGAAAACCTCCCCTGTTATGATGTTCTTATCATAAAGGGGAAATCTTAAGAGAGAGATGGTAGAATTCTAAAGATATTCTAAAGAAAAATATTAGATAAAATCAAACGACTTCATTCAGATAAATATTGGATAACGGAACCATTTTCTGCAGCTCTTCTTTCATTCTTTCTGACATGGTCACCCCGTCTTCTTCACAGATTTCATCTGCTGTCTTTGCACCGAACACCAGACTCGCAAGTGCTGCAACCGTAATCGTACCCTCACTGTTCTCACGCTTTCCGTCCATCAGCATCACACCGGAGAACTCCGTTCCCGTGATCATAACACAGCGATTATTTTCCTCGATCAACGGATCCGTAATCTGGAAACAGGTACCCATAAAGCTTGTGAGACGAAGAGACATCAGCATCCTTCTGACATCAACAATCCGAACCATAATCTTCGGCTTTTCCTCCGGCTCATCTTCACCCGTATCGATCCGGACATCCACAATCTGTCCGTCCTTCCGATATACTTTCAGGCATCCTCCGTCGCTGGCGTACTCATGAATCAGCCTTTTATAATAGGCAGCATCTCTTCTGGCATATACCTGGTACCTCGTTGCAAGGCATTGTGATACATATTCTGCGAGTTCTTCACAATCCTCCTCTGAAGCTGTGGTAATAAGAATTCCTTTTTCCATATCCTCCTTATGATAGTACGACCGTTCCTGTTCGTATACCGTCCGAAAATCAAAAGGAAGATAGATATTTTCAGACGCAGGCATCAAGAATGTAAACGTCTCCCCGTTATGATACATCTCATTCAATGCATTTTTCAAAAGGGCAGCCATATATCCGCGCTTGCGATAGGACTGCTGTGTCGCAACAGCTACAATATAATTGGCGTCTTTTTCACTCCCGTTTACCAGAAGCTTATATGGATTCAGATGGAGCATTGCTCTGATCTCTCCCGCTTCTTCTATTACATAGATCTGATTATCCTCTGTTTTCTCGGTATAGTAATAATCCACAAAGCTTTCACTGTCTTCCGAAAACACTTCTTCATACAACGCTCTGGATAACTTCTTTTCTTCCGCTGTTAAACTTTTTAATTTCATAATCCGACCACTCCTGTATGACCTGTCAATCTGTCTGTATTTACAATGAATTTTTCAAACAGCCGCCGCATCCGGCACATCCGCCTTCTCCCGGCCCGACTGCATAACTGTAATTTGCAATGGTTTCAAGACATGCGATTGCCTGCGCAGAGATACCTTCCCCACTCCCGGTAAATCCCAGTCCCTCTTCCGTAGTTGCCTTAATATTGATCTGATCCACTTCAATATGCAGTGCCTTCGCGACATTCTGACGCATGATCTCTATATGCGGCGCCATCTTCGGACGCTGTGCTATGATCGTTGCATCAATATTGCCGATCACATACATCCCGTCCTCAATCAATTGTCCTACGTGTTCCAGCAGCCGGATACTGGATATCCCCTTATACTGTGGATCTGTATCCGGAAAATGCTTTCCGATATCTCCAAGTGCTGCTGCTCCAAGAAGAGCATCCATGATCGCATGAAGAAGCACATCTGCATCCGAATGCCCCAGCAGGCCTTTTTCATACGGAATTTTCACTCCTCCCAGTATCAGATCTCTGTCCTCTACCAGTCGATGAACATCATAACCCATTCCAACTCTCATTGATCACACCTCTGTCTTTGTATTCTCATCTTCACAACTGACTTCTTTTATATCGTTCTTGTCTACTTTCTCCTCATCCGGATCGTCTTCTGATTCTTCTTCATACTCGTCCTCATAATCCTTCCGGTAAAGTACCAGAACCGCATTTGCCAGAAGAAACAGACCAATTCCCATAAAAGCGATTCCGATCAGCATAAACAACATGACATTGTCCGAATTTCCCTCCAGGACTCCTTTAAAAAGATCAAATCCCAGATACATCAGATATCCTCCTGCAAGAATTCTGATGATCATTCTATTCTTTGTTGGCATATAGAATCCTCCTTTTTCATCTATTTCATGCATACGATACACTTTTTTTCATATGTTTTGTATTATAAATGATTTTATATTATTTGTATATATGAATCGTCAAAAGATTTCCCTTACTTTTACAGAAAAAAAGAGAACCACTTTTGTGATTCTCTCTTCAGTAGCGGGAACTGGATTTGAACCAGCGACACCACGGGTATGAACCGTGTGCTCTAGCCAACTGAGCTATCCCGCCATATTTGGTATATATGGGACCAATAGGGCTCGAACCTATGACCCTCTGCTTGTAAGGCAGATGCTCTCCCAGCTGAGCTATGATCCCATATTTTGTAGGTTCTTCTCTCGAACCGACTTCGTCATTATACTATTAAACCTCGTCAAATGTCAACACTTTTTTTCAATTTTTTTATTTTTCTTTCATTTTTCTTTTTTTCATGTAAAACCCCCATCAGATCAACTGATCTTTCGGGGGTCTTACCATGTATTATCAATTCTACAATCTGATATTATACTATTCCCTGAGCGTTCATGGCATCCACTACCTTTTCAAATCCAGCGATATTGGCGCCGGCAACATAGTTGCCTTCCATACCATATCGTTTTGCAGCATCATCCATGTTATGGCAGATGTTTACCATGATATCTTTCAGTTTCGCATCCACTTCCTCAAAGGACCAGCTTAAACGTTCACTGTTCTGAGACATTTCAAGGGCAGATGTAGCCACGCCTCCGGCATTGGCAGCTTTTCCAGGTGCAAAGAGCACACCATTGGCCTGAAGATATTCTGTTGCTTCCAGTGTGGTAGGCATATTGGCACCTTCACATACTGCAACGCATCCATTTGCAACCAGCTGTTTTGCATCTTCCAGATGGAGTTCATTCTGTGTTGCACATGGAAGAGCGAGATCTACTTTTACGGACCATACACCACGGCCCTCATGATATTCTGAATTCGGGCGGTATTTCCTGTACTCTGTCAGTCTTGCACGGTTCACTTCCTTGATTTCCTTCAATGCTTCCACATCAATACCTTCCGGATCGTATACCCAGCCGTTGGAATCGCTGACTGTAACAACCTTCGCACCAAGCTGCTGTGCTTTTTCCGTCGCATAGATCGCAACATTACCGGAACCGGACACTGCAGCTGTCATACCGTTAATATCTTTTCCGTTAATCTTAAGAAGTTCCTCTGTCAGATACAGAAGACCATATCCCGTTGCTTCTGTTCTTGCAAGAGATCCGCCGTAACTCAGTCCCTTTCCTGTCAGAACACCCTCGTATGTTCCTCTGATTCGCTTATACTGTCCAAACATATATCCGATCTCTCTTGCACCTGTACCGATATCTCCTGCCGGAACATCTTCATCGGCACCAATATATTTGCTAAGTTCTGTCATAAAGCTCTGGCAGAATGCCATGACCTCTCTGTCTGATTTTCCCTTTGGATCAAAATCAGAACCTCCTTTTCCTCCGCCAATCGGAAGACCCGTCAGAGAATTCTTGAAGATCTGCTCAAATCCCAGGAATTTAATGATTCCAAGATTTACGGATGGATGAAGACGTAATCCTCCCTTATATGGTCCGATTGCGCTGTTGAACTGTACACGATAGCCCGTATTTACATGAACCTGTCCTTTGTCGTCTACCCATGGTACACGGAACTTGATCTGTCTTTCCGGCTCTACGAGTCTCTCAAGAAGAGCATCTCTTCTGAATTTTTCTTCATTAGCCTCTACCACTACTCTCAATGATTCCAATACTTCTTTGACTGCCTGGTGGAATTCCGGTTCAGCCGGATTCTTTGCAACCACCTTTTCCAGCACTTCATCAACATATGACATAACTATATACCTCCTAATACTTTCCTTCAAAGCCGCTGCACACCTCAGATATCCTGTCTTTTTGATATCACCTCCTCCATCTTTCGCGAATGGCCCGACGCTGAAAGACGGTTTTCCAATCAGGTATGTGAAAAAGAACGGGCAGACAAAAGTCCACCCGTTTTTCTCAACGTCTTTGTCCATTACTATTGTAAGAGATAACTCCTCAGAACGCAAGACGTTTGTCAAATATTTGTCTTATTTTTTGCATCTTTATTCATTAAATCCTGCATTATGCAATTCGAATGCATTAAAAATGTATTTATTTCAATAGATTCGTCTATCTTTTGTCACATTTTTTGAAACAGATCGCACTCCAAATTGCATTTTACTTAAAATATGCAACACCGGATTCAAAGATCTTCAGATCCTGTTCCCCGTAGATGTTCATTGCCACAGAACGCGCACGTCTTTCAGAATGTGCCATCTTTCCAAATACACGTCCATCCGGGCTTGTGATTCCCTCGATTGCACAATAAGAACCGTTTACATTCCACTCTTCATTCATTGTAATATTTCCATCCGGGTCACAGTACTGTGTTGCAACCTGTCCATTTGCAAACAGCTTATCCAGCCACTCTTTACTTGCAACGAAACGACCCTCTCCGTGGGATGCCGGATTCGTATATACACCGCCAAGTTCTGCCTGCTGAAGCCATGGAGACTTGTTGGTTACTACTTTCGTGTAAACCATTTTGGAGATATGGCGTCCGATCGTATTGTAAGTCAGAGTCGGAGAATCTGCCGTCTGTCCGGTGATCTCACCGCCAGGAACAAGACCAAGCTTGATAAGTGCCTGGAAACCATTGCATACACCAAGTACCAGTCCGTCACGTTCATTCAGAAGCTTCTCTACTGCTTCTTTCATCTTTGCATTCTGGAATGCAGTTGCAAAGAACTTCGCGGAACCATCCGGCTCATCACCGGCGCTGAATCCGCCTGGGAACATGATGATCTGGGACTGGCTGATCGCTTTTTCAAATACATCCACAGAATCAATGATGTCTGCAGCACTCATATTTCTGAATACTTTTGTGATCACCTTTGCGCCTGCTCTTTCAAAAGCTCTCGCACTGTCATATTCACAGTTTGTTCCCGGGAATACCGGAATAAATACCGTCGGCTGAGCGATCTTATGACTGCAGATATGGATATCTGAAGTGTTGTATAAACCGGTCTCAACCTTTTCCTCCTGACCTTCTGCTCCGGAGTTTGTCGGGAATACCCTCTCCAGTGGCTCTTCCCATGCTGAAACTGCATCTGCAAGTGCAATCTTCATATCACCATAAGAGATTGCCGCATCTTCCGTTACTTCACCGATAACTGTGTAAGTAATTGTAAGATCAGATACCTTTTCAGCCGGAACCTCCGCAATAATATCACCAAACGCAGGTGCAAACAGGTCTCTTGCATCCACATTGTGTTCGATCTTCACACCCATTCCGTTACCAAATGCCATCTTGCTGACAGCCGCTGCAATACCATGTCTGTCAAGCGCATATGCAGAAACAATCTTTCCACTGTGTACGTCTTCTGCAAATTTTCCATACTGTTCCATAACTTTATCATATACAGGAACATCATACTCATCCGTCTCAATACGAAGCCATACTAATTTATTGCCTGCCTCCTTAAGCTCCGGCGTAATAATATCCTTTTCGGTTGCTATATCAACAGCAAAGGATACCAGTGTCGGAGGAACATCAATATCCTCAAATGTTCCTGACATACTGTCTTTTCCACCGATGGACGGAAGTCCGTATCCGAGCTGCGCACTGTATGCACCTAAAAGTGCTGCAAACGGCTGACTCCATCTGTGCGGATCTTCTGTCATGCGGCGGAAGTATTCCTGGAACGTAAAGCGGATCTTGCTATAGTCTCCACCGGTCGCCACAATCTTTGCAATAGATTCTGTAACTGCATAGATTGCTCCATGATACGGACTCCATGTAGACAGATATGGATCAAATCCATAACTCATCATCGTAACCGTATCGCAGTCTCCCGTTAATACCGGAAGTTTTGCAACCATAGACTGTGTCTCTGTCATCTGATATTTTCCGCCATGCGGCATGAATACAGATGCTGCTCCGATCGAACCGTCAAACATCTCAACAAGTCCCTTCTGGGAGCATACATTCAGATCTTTCAGAGTCTCCATCCATTTTTCTTTCACGTCACCGACTTCTTCTCTTACAAGAATGCTGTCCCTGCGATTCGGAATGTCCACTGCAACCGTTGTCTCCTGATGTGCTCCGTTCGTATCCAGAAATGCTCTGGACAGATTCACAATCTCTTTTCCTCTCCAGGACAGAACCAGTCTCGGTTCTTCAGTTACTACTGCAACCTTTGTTGCCTCCAGGTTCTCTTCTGCTGCATATCCCATGAATTCTTCTACGTCCTTTGGATCTACAACAACAGCCATACGCTCCTGAGATTCGGAGATTGCAATCTCCGTTCCGTCAAGACCTGCATATTTCTTCGGCACTTTATCAAGGTCTACTCTGAGTCCGTCTGCCAGCTCACCGATTGCGACAGATACACCACCTGCACCAAAGTCGTTACATTTTTTGATCAGCTTACTTACTTCTTCTCTGCGGAACAGACGCTGAATCTTACGTTCTGTCGGAGGATTTCCCTTCTGGACCTCTGCTCCACAGGTCTCGATAGATTCCTCTGTGTGTACTTTGGAAGAACCGGTAGCTCCGCCACAGCCGTCACGGCCGGTACGGCCGCCAAGCAGAATAATGATATCTCCCGGATCCGATGTTTCACGGATCACTGCGCGTCTCGGCGCTGCTCCCAGAACGGCACCGATCTCCATACGCTTTGCTACGTAATTCGGATGATAAATCTCCTTAACTGCTCCGGTTGCGAGACCGATCTGGTTACCATAAGAGCTGTATCCATGTGCAGCTTCCCGAACAAGCTTCTTCTGCGGAAGCTTTCCTTTCATTGTATCTTTTACAGATACAGTCGGATCTGCAGCACCGGTTACACGCATTGCCTGATATACATAAGTACGTCCTGACAACGGGTCACGGATCGCACCGCCAAGGCAGGTAGCCGCTCCACCAAATGGCTCAATCTCTGTCGGATGATTATGTGTCTCATTTTTGAAGTTTACAAGCCACTCTTCTTCCACACCGTCAACCTTGATCGGAACAACAATACTACATGCATTGATCTCATCAGATTCTTCCTGATCCTGTAATTTTCCTTCTTTTTTCAGTTTACGCATAGCCATCAGTGCAAGATCCATCAGGCAGACAAATTTGTCTTCTCTTCCTTTAAAGATCTCACTGTGGTCATGGATATACTGTCTGTATGTCTCTTCGATCGGGGCTTTATAATCACCTTCTCCGAATGTTACATCTGTAAGCTCTGTAGAGAATGTTGTATGACGACAGTGATCTGACCAGTAAGTGTCAAGAACACGAATCTCTGTCATGGACGGATCTCTGTCTTCTTCTGTCTTAAAATAATTCTGAATATGAAGAAAATCCTTAAATGTCATAGCCAGACCAAGTGAGCCATACAATGCCTTCAGATCTTCTTCTGCCATATCCTTGAATCCGTCAAACACCTTAATATCTTCCGGCTCATCATATTTCATGATCAATGTATCCGGTTTTGCCTCATCAGTCTCTCTGGAATCCACCGGATTGATGCAGTGAGCCTTAATCGCCTCAAATTCTTCTTCTGAGATTGCGCCATCTTTTCCTTCAA
Organism: Dorea sp.; assembly: GCA_016295505.1. Taxonomy (GTDB): domain Bacteria; phylum Bacillota; class Clostridia; order Lachnospirales; family Lachnospiraceae; genus Dorea_A. Next base: position 1,909 of record JAEDLC010000064.1, on the reverse strand, counting down.
TCACATATGTGATCGCCGTCTTAATTACCGGCTGTTCATCTTCCTTGATAAACTGGATACACTGAACAGCAGAGTCCGCACGCTGATCAAACTGTCCCGGAAGGAATTCTACAGAAAAGACTCTGCTTTCCGGTGATACAGGAAATTCTTCCTGATACAGTGTGTCTACCGGCGGTTCGGAAAATATACCATTGCATGCTTTTTCAAATGTCTCATCAGAAATATTTTCCACATCATAACGAATCAGTACACGCACACCGGCTACATCTTTAATTCCGAGATAACTCCTTACCTCATGCTTCAGATCCGCAGCCTGCACCCCAAATCCTTCTTTTTTCTCCACGTACACTCTTCTTACATTACTCATAAGTCATCCTCCATTAAATGTAATATACGATCTACTGGTTTCATTTTAACACATTTATTTTTATTAATAAAATTAATATATCTTAATCTTCTTATAAGAACTACTTATCAGTTCTCTTTTCTTTTCCCAGTCTCTTCAGAACAAAAAACATTCCCCACAACAGAATCAGCAAAACAATAAATGTCGTCACGATCCGAATCACCATATCTGAGAAAAATCCCTCCGGAAGCATACGGATCATGTAATCCGTATCAGGATCAAATATCCACAGATCATTTGTAAAAAAGATCTGGTGAAAGATCGTAAAACATCTGGTAAAATCAATGGCAAACGCAATCCCCAGAAACGCCAGAATCAGCGCCCAGACTCCAAGAGCCATCGAATAGGCTTTTAAAAACAGCCGCTTCCAGTCCATCTTTTTCCAGATCAGAATTCCCAGAAGCACAACCCCTGTCAACAGGCAGATCCATCCGACCTTGACACCTCCAAGAAACAGATTTTTGACATCTGCCATGTGCAGTCTGTCCTGTTCATTGAAAAAATCCTGTGTCTCTCCCTCAACCAGAGTAATCACCGAAAGTTCTTCTTCTTTGCCGATCAGATAATCCATCATGTGATCTGTGACATCCATCACATCTTCCATATCCATATCCAGCGCATCCGTCACAGAATATTTCCGATACTCTTTTTCATAAAAACGGTACTCACCGTCTCCATAGATTGCAAACCAGAAGCTGAAGATCAATCCTGCCAGAATCACACACATCATTGCAATCACAGCCAAACCATAATCTCTTTTTTTCATAGTTATAAATCCTCCGCATCTATTCTACCACAATCCTCGTTGTAATTCATCGTTTTTTCATATATACTGGAAAGTAGATTTTTCAGGAGGACTTCGAATGGATATTAATTACGAATTATACAAAGTGTTCTATTATGTAGCATCAACCTTAAGTTTTTCAGAAGCATCCAAACAGCTCTTCATCTCCCAGTCTGCCGTCAGTCAGTCCGTGAAGACTCTGGAAAAAAAACTGAATCAGACGCTCTTTATCAGGAGTACCAAGAAAGTCCGACTGACTGCCGAAGGTGAGATTCTGCTTCGGCATATCGAACCCGCTATGAATTTGATCAAACGCGGGGAGGCACAGCTTCTGGATAACGGTACCCGTGGCGGACAGCTCCATATCGGTGCAAGCGATACGATCTGCCGCTATTTTCTGGTTCCTTATCTGGAGCGTTTCCACCGGGATTTTCCAGGCGCGCACATTAAGGTGACCAATGCAACATCCATCCGGTGTGCAGAGCTTCTGGAAACGGATCAGGTAGATCTCATTGTAGTAAATGCACCGAATGCTTCTCTCGGGAACATTTCACATGTAAAAAAGATCAAGGAATTTCATGATGTATTCATTGCCAATGAAGCTTTTTCCGATCTGAAAGGGAAAAAGCTGTCTTTGAAAGAGCTTTTAAACTATCCTATCCTGATGCTGGACAAAAAAAGTACAACCAGTGAATTTCTGCATTCTCTGTTCCAGCAGC
>JAEDLC010000063.1 GCA_016295505.1 Dorea sp. | reverse complement strand
AGGAGGAATGATTTATGAAGATGAAAATGAGAAAGATCAGAACAATGCTGGAAGAATATTATGAAAGCTTTAGAACTGTTGTGTAGAAAAACAGGAAGATAATGTTCATTCGAAGGTAGATAGAAATGAGTAATATAGCAGATCATCCGTAACGGGATATCAGACAATGAGTTTCATGTGTGATATCCCGTTATTTTTGTGCCGGGAATTTTTTAGCTGTTGTCATGTTCAAACAGTTTACAATACAGAATAGCAGCCAGAGTACTCACAGATGTAGCGATAATTCCGGCACCGACAATTGCGGCAGGATTGACACTTCCGTATTGGCTCCGATACGCAATTACATTCACGGGAATCAGCTGAAGTGAAGAAATATTAAGGATCAGAAAAGAACACATTTCATTACTGGCAACTCCTTTTTTACGGACCGGTCCTGAGAGGAGACCAAGCCTTCGATCCTCTTCCAGATGTTCCAGTTCTTCCATTGCCTTCAGACCGGCAGGTGTTGCTGCCCAGCCAAGCCCCAGGATATTGGCGATAATATTGGTGGTAATGTGGCCTATAGAGGGGTGGTTTAGAGGAAGATCCGGAAATAGAAATTGTATAAAAGGAAGTATTTTTTCGGAAGCAGACTTGATAATACCGGATTTGGAGGCTATCTCCATGATTCCGACCCAGAAAGACATGATTCCCATCATGGTAATGCACAGAGCAATAGCTTCCTTAGAAGAATCCACGGCAGCATTGGTGATGTCCGGCATTCGTCCGGTAAAAGCAGCGTATATGATCCCGGTCAGAATCATACCGGCCCAGAGATAATTTAACATAGTTGTCACCTTAAGGTGGAAATTGTTATATTATATGTGTGGAAAATGTGGATTATTAAAAAGGGACAGGGGAATTTTCATTGGGGACGGAGGATTTTTAAAAATCCTCCGTCCCCAATGAAAATTCCCCTGTAGTTATGCATATATTTTAAGTGGATATTGTGGATAACAGGGAGTTTAGGAATGAAGTTCGTATTATATCTGGCGGATTTTATTGTGCCGCTTGTGATTTTTGGGATTATCTGTTATGGACTTTTAATGAAGGTCAATGTATATGATACTTTTGTCAAAGGTGCCAAAAGTGGATTTTTTACTGTGATCAGGATCATGCCGACGCTGGTTGGTCTGATGGTGGCCGTCGGAATATTAAGAGCTTCCGGATTCCTGGATTTTCTGTCAGATATGATCGGCATGTTTTCTGAAAGGATTGGATTCCCGGGGGAGTTGGTTCCGCTTACGGTAGTGAAATTGTTTTCGTCGTCCGCTGCGACAAGTCTTCTTCTGGATGTGTATAAGGAATATGGGACGGATTCATATATTGGTCTTATTGCTTCCATCAGTATGTCCTGCACGGAGACGGTTTTTTATACAATGAGCGTATATTACATGACCGCAAAAGTCACAAAAACGAGGTACACGCTCGGAGGTGCTCTTTTTGCGACTTTTGCAGGCATTGCTGCAAGCGTACTGCTGGCCGGATGGATGGTGTAGAAATGCAGGATTACTTTAAAGGTTCCAGTCGATTTTCATTGCGCCAGTTTCTTGGTGATATTCCATATACTTTTTTAAATGCCCGCGAGAAATGCAGCTGGTTCGGATATCCGACGGCATTTCCGATATCCGCAACGGACAGACCTGTTAGTTTTAAGAGTTCGGCTGCTTTTGTCATGCGGTAGCTGATCAGAAATTCCTGTGGAGATTTGCCAATGATATCATGAAATATTTTCCCGAAATAGCTGCGATTCAGTCCGCAGGAATCAGCGATGTCTTCCACTGTGATATCATTCTGGAAATTTTGTTCTATAAAGGTAAGGGCTTCTTTAATATAGAAATCTCTCAATTTCCCTCCCTGATTTAATCTGACTGAATGTGCAGAACGCATAAAATAGTCCAGGAAAAGATACAGATGTCCGATCAGGTGCATGGGAGATTCTGTAGAATGCTGGACGATATACAGCATTTCATTCATCATATCATTTCTCAGATCCTTGGAGCCTGCATGATATACCGGATTGTCCGGTCTTAGCCCTGCGATTTCGATAGCTTCTCTGGCTCTCAGTCCATCGAATTCAATCCAGACATATTCCCAGGGAAGATCGTGATCAGCAATATAGGTATTGATCTGATGAGGAAACAGCATAAAGCCCTGTCCGCTTTTGATCTGATATTCTACTGTGTTTCCCGGAGATTTGTCCGCGAGCAGTTTTCCGGTTCCGGATATTACATAATGAAACAGGTAGTGATTTCTGGCAGCAGGGCCAAAAGAATGGGAAGGCTTACAGTGTTCCCAGCCATACTGGTAGAGTCCCAGGTCAACAAAGTTTTCATTGGGAAAAACAGAAAAAAGTACGTTGTTCATAATGCCCTCCTTTGGTGATTTTTTTGTATTATATACCAAAATGCTTGCATAGTTCAATATATCGGGAAAAAAGTTGTATTTTGATATAAAACAAGAGAAATACGGATATTTATGGACGCATAAAGGCATGTTACAATTTTTTTGTGAAAAAGAAAAACGGAAAAAACCTGATGAAATGCAACATAATCCCGGGATAATCAGGAGAAAAGCCGACAAACATGTTGGAAAGGAGTAAATGAGAGATGTATAAAAGAGGAAAAAAATTAATCAGTACAGGACTGATCCTCTGTATGGTTGCGGCCATGGCTCTTCAGGGTTGTGGAACAAAAGACAAAAGCGACGGAAAAATAGAGATTAATCTTGTTCAGTACAAACCTGAGGCGGTAAAAACATTTGAACAGATTGAAGAAAAGTTCAATGAAACACATGATGATATTCATCTGACGATTGAATCGCCAAATGATGCAATGACAGTGCTGAAAACGAGATTTATCCGGGAAGATAATCCGGACATTATCGGAATCGGTGGTGACGTGAATTTTTCTAATTTCATGGATGCTGAGATCCTTATGGATATATCAGACTTTGAAGGATTGAATGATATTAAACAGGCATACAGGGATATTGATAAGGCACTGGAATTTGTACCGCTGGAGGGGACTTATGCCGTTCCTTATGTTGCAAACGCAGCCGGAATTCTTTACAATCGTGAAATGTTTGAAGAACATGGATGGGAAATCCCGGAAACATGGGATGAATTCATGAGCCTGTGTGAACAGATTCAGTCAGAAGGTATATTGCCGATGTATTTCGGGTTTAAGGACACATGGACCTGTCTTGCACCGTGGAATGCGCTTGCAGTAGGTCTCGCACCCACCGATGTATGCCGTCAGGTGAACAAAGGTGAGACAACATTTACAGATGAATACAGAGAAACTGCTGAAAAAATGCTGGAAATTATTCAGTACGGACCGGATGATCCGTTTGCTTATGACTATAATGGAGCCTGTACGGCCTTTGCAAATGGAGAAGCAGCGATGTATCCGATCGGAAGCTATGCAGTACCTCAGATTCAGACGGTAAATCCGGACATGGATATTGATTCTTTTGTGATGCCGGCAAATGATAAGGAAGAGGATAATGTACTGAATTCCGGTATTGACCTGCAGTTCTGTGTAATGGCAGACTGTGAAAATAAGGAAGCTGCCTATGAGGTGTTGGATTTCCTTTTGAAGGATGAAAGTGTACAGGCTTACCTGGATGCACAGAATGCAGTACCTTGTAAAGAAGGTGATTTCGAACTGCCTTCTATGCTGGATGGAATGAGAACCTATATTGAAGAAGGAAGAATGGCAGACTATCAGGATCACTATTATCCGTCAGAAATGTCAGTTGACGCACAGATTCAGACATTCCTTATGAAAAAAGACACAGATGCATTTCTTAAGAAATTTGACAAGGATTGGACAAGATACAATCGTGATATTATCCAGAAAGTTCAGGATTACGAAAAAGAACATGCAAATGAAAACTAGGGGAAGGAGAGACAGAAAATGAAGAAAAAGAAAATGAACGGCAGAGAGCGGACATTTTTGTTGATTACGATACCGATCGTGGCATTGTTCTTCTGCTTTAACACCCTGCCGCTGATCAAAGGTGTGATCTACAGTTTTACAAACTTCCGTGGTTATGGAAGCTTTGACTGGGTAGGACTTCGAAATTATAAAGATCTGTTTACGGATATCCGAGTGGGAAATTCTTATCTTTTTACATTTAAACTTGCGATTGCTGCAACAATTTTGACCAATGTAGTCAGCCTTCTGCTTGCACTGGGGTTAAACAGTAAGATTAAGTTCAAGAGTACACTGAGAGGTGCCTACTTTATCCCGAATGTACTTGGAGCATTGGTTGTCGGTTATATTTTCAACTATTTCTTTACCTATATTCTCCCTGCATTTGGAGAGATGATCGGAAGCAGTACATTTTCTTCCAGCATGTTGTCCAATACAAAACTGGCCTGGATTGCGGTCGTAATTGTATGTGCATGGCAGTCTATTGCTATGAATACTATCATATATATATCCGGTCTGCAGACAGTTCCGGAGGATGTGTATGAAGCGGGAGCAATTGACGGAGCAACTGGATTCAGAAAATTTCAGCATCTGACATTTCCACTGATTATTCCGTTCTTCTCCATCAATATGGTACTTTGTGTGAAGAACTTCCTGATGGTATTTGATCAGATTATGGCATTGACCAAAGGTGGACCGGCTCAGAGCACAGAATCTATCTCTTATCTGATCTATAATAATGGTATGGGCGGCGGACAGTTTGGATTCCAGAGTGCCAATGCAGTAATCTTCTTTATTGTAATTGTGGTACTTTCTGCATTCCAGATGACGATCACCGGTAAGAAGGAGGAGCAGTTGTAATGAAAAAGAACATAGGAAAAGAAAGAGTAAACTGGCCTTTGACAATTTTATTGATTCTGGGATTGATCACTGTAGCATTTCCATTATATATGACGATTATGATCGCATTTAAGCAGCCTTCAGAGATGACAAACAGCATTGCCGGAATCCTGTCTCTTCCGAAAAGCTGGAGTCTGAATAATTTTAAAGAAGCAATGGAAGTAACAGATTTCTGGCACTCTCTCGGAAACAGTATCCTGATTACGATGATTACCGTTATACTGTCTATCCTGATTCATTCACTGCTCGGATATGCAATCGGAAGAAATAAGGCACACAGTAAATTTTACAAAGGAATTTACTTCTATGTAGTCAGCGGTATGTTTGTTCCATTCGCAATTCTGATGATGCCTCTGGTAAAGCAGACGGCACAGATGGGACTTGCAAATATGGCGGGTGTGATTATACTATATGTTGTATTCTATATGCCGATGAATGTGCTCCTCTATTCCGGATATCTTACCAATATCCCAATGGCTCTGGAAGAAGCTGCATGTGTGGATGGCGCCACCACATGGACAACGTACTGGAAGGTGATCTTTCCGATTATGAAGCCGATGCATGCGACGGTTGCAGTACTGACAGCGCTCGGAACATGGAATGATGTTATGACACCGCTGGTTATCATGTCAGGTTCCGGCAATACAACGTTGCCGCTGGCACAGCTGAACTTCCAGACACAGTTTGGAACCAATTACAATCTGGCATTTGCATCATATCTGCTTGCATTGTTACCAATTCTGATCTTCTATCTGATCTGTCAGAAGCAGATTTTGAACGGTGTAGTAAATGGTGCAGTTAAATAATTCTTAAAATATTACATCATTAAAAAGGAGAATCGCTATGGGAATTATCTATTGTCAAACAGACAGAACATTTACGATACATACAATGACAACAACTTATCAGATGAAGGTAGATGACTATGGATTCCTTTTGCATCTGTACTACGGGAAAAAAGTAACGGGATGTATGGATTACCTGTTGACTTATTATGACAGAGGATTTTCCGGTAATCCGTATGATGCAGGAAATGACAGAACATATTCTATGGATTCCCTGCCTCAGGAATTTCCCTGTCTCGGAAATGGAGATTACAGAAGTGTGGCTCTATCTGTTGAAAATGCGGATGGTACGTTCAGCTGTGATCTGAGATACAGGGGATATGAGATTACAAAAGGAAAATATGGACTTCCCGGTCTTCCGGCAGTATATGCGGATGAAGAAGAGGCCCAGACGTTAAAAATTGAGCTGGAGGACCGGGTAACAGGCCTCCAGGTCAATCTATTATATGGAGTACTTACAGACCTGGATGTGATTACCAGGAGTGCAGAGATTATTAACGGTGGATCTGGAAAAATCTATCTGGAGAAGGCTCAGTCCGCATGCCTTGATTTTCTGTATGGAGAGTATGATCTGATTACATTTTACGGGCGTCATGCAATGGAACGTAATTTTCAGAGAGTTCCTGTTGTTCATGGAAGTCAGGTGATCGGAAGCAGAAGAGGAGCTTCCAGTCATCAGTATAATCCAATGATGATCCTTGCGGAAAAAGGGACAACAGAAGATGTTGGATGTGGTTATGCAATGTCATTTGTATACAGCGGAAATTTTCAGGGAGAGGCACAGAAAGATCAGTTTAATCAAACACGTATCCTGATGGGGCTTCAGGAGGAGATGTTCCGTTATCCACTGGAAGAAGGAGAAACTTTTTATTGTCCGGAAGTAATCATTACATTTACGGATAAAGGATTAAATCAGCTGTCTCAAAATCTGCATTCGTGTATTCGTCATCATGTGTGTCGTGGAAAATATAAAGAAACGGTTCGCCCGGTACTGATCAACAGCTGGGAAGCGTCTTACTTTGACTTTTCAGGAGAGTCGATCTATGAGCTTGCAAAGCATGCAAAAGAAGCTGATATTGAGATGCTGGTGATGGACGACGGCTGGTTTGGAAAAAGAGAAGATGATAACAGCGGACTTGGCGACTGGTATGTAAATGAAGAAAAACTTGGTGGAACATTAGGAGATCTGATTCAGAAGATCAATGATCTTGGCATCAAATTCGGCATCTGGATTGAACCGGAAATGATATCTGAAGACAGTGATCTGTACCGGACACATCCGGACTGGGCACTGGCAATTCCGGGGAGAGCTCCGGTGCGTGCGAGAAATCAGCTGGTATTGGACTTTTCAAGAAAAGAAGTGGTAGATTATGTCTACGAACAGATCTGTAAGATTCTGGATCAGGGCAATATTGAATATGTAAAATGGGATATGAACCGAAGCCTGATGGATATCTATTCGGTGTCGGTAAAAGATCAGGGAAGAGTTATGTACGATTATGTTCTGGGGGTATATGAATTTCTGGAACGGCTGGTACAGAGATATCCGGACATGCTGATCGAAGGATGCAGCGGCGGTGGTGGAAGATTTGATGCCGGAATGTTATATTATACGCCGCAGATCTGGTGCAGCGATAATACAGATGCCATAGATCGCCTGAAAATTCAGTATGGAACTTCTTTTGGTTACCCGGTTTCCGCAGTAGGCTCTCATGTGTCGGCTGTACCAAATCATCAGACCGGAAGAACTGTATCAATGAAGACACGAGGGATTACAGCGATGGCCGGAACATTCGGTTATGAGCTGGATCTTGGTGCGCTGACGAAGGAAGAGAAGGAAGAAGTCAAAAAGCAGATTGCAGATTATCACAAATATGCACCATTGATTCAAAATGGAAAGTATTATCGTCTGTCTGATCCGTTTCACGATGAAATATGTGCATGGGAATTTGCATCGGAGGATGGAAAAGAGGCTCTTTTGAATGTGGTGATGCAGGAGATTCATGGAAATATGACGGTCAATTATGTAAAAATGAGAGGACTGAATGCAGGTGAGATGTATCAGGAGAAAAATACCGGAAAAATGTACAGCGGAGCAGCTCTGATGGACGCAGGAATTCCTGTTCCGGTAGAAACCGGAGAATATCAGGGATATCAGCTGCATTTTGAAATCTTTGAATAGAGAACAATTCAGGAGAGGATAAAGACAATGGAATCGAAAGAGGATGTCAGATTCAAAGAACGGTTAAGCAGACATCATGATGAACTCAGATGGCTGTATATGGAGTTATATCAGAATGATGATATGTTTGCTGAACTGTGTTCGCAGATGTATGAGTATTATAAAAAACGTAGAGAATCATTGAAAATCAGAGATGCATATCGCGAAAAAGAAACGGATTGGTTTCAAAAGAAAGATATGCTCGGTGTGATGCTTTATATTGATAATTTTGCGGGTACAATAAAAGGCGTGACAGAAAAGCTCCCTTATCTGAAGGAATGTAATGTAAACTGCATTCATCTGATGCCGTTTCTGGATACTCCGAAAGGGCGTTCAGACGGCGGATATGCAGTATCTGATTTCCGGAAAGTAAGAGCAGATCTTGGAACGATGGATGATCTTGCAGAGCTTGCGGACAGGTGTCATCAGAATGGAATCAACCTGTGTATGGATTTTGTCATGAATCATACTTCCGAAGATCATGAATGGGCCAGACGTGCCAGACAGGGTGACGGGGAGTATATGAGCCGGTATTTCTTCTATCAGGACAGAAGGATCCCAGAAAGATACGAACAGACGGTTCCACAGGTATTTCCAACTACGGCACCGGGGAACTTTACCTATCTGCAGGAGATGGACCACTATGTGATGACGACTTTTTATCCATATCAGTGGGATCTGAATTACCGCAATCCAAGAGTATTTAACGAAATGATGTATAACTTCCTGTACCTGGCTAACCAGGGGATGGATATCATCCGGATCGATGCAGTCCCGTATATCTGGAAAGAACTGGGAACGCAGTGCCGAAATCTGAAGCAGGTACATACGATCGTTCGTATGATGCGAATGATTAGTGAGATTGTGTGCCCAAGCGTACTCTTATTGGGAGAAGTGGTCATGGAACCGGAAAAGGTGGTTCCTTATTTTGGAACAGTGGAGAAACCGGAATGTCACATGCTGTATAATGTTACGACGATGGCAACGACATGGAACAGTGTGGCAACGAAAGATGTCCGCCTGCTGAAGCAGCAGATGGATATTGTGAACAGTCTGCCCAAGCAGTATACATTTTTGAATTATCTGCGCTGTCATGATGATATCGGCTGGGGATTAGATTATCCGACCTTAAGAAAATGGGGAATGAATGAACCGCAGCATAAGAAATATCTGAATGATTATTTTACCGGAAAGGTGGAGGAAAGCGTCAGCCGCGGTGAGCTGTACAATGACGATCCGGTAACGCAGGATGCCCGTTTCTGTGGGACGATTGCATCTATGTGCGGAGTGGAATGTGCGGGCTTTCAGGGTAAGAAGCTGGAGGATTCCGGTGATGAGGAAATGAAGGCAGCGGTGCGTCTGGATATTATGCTGCATGCCTATATGCTGACCCAGTCAGGAATTCCGATGCTTTACAGTGGTGATGAAATCGGGCAGACGAATGATTACAGTTATAAACAGGATCCGGAAAAAGCAGAGGATTCCCGCTATATTCACCGTGGACAGTTTCACTGGGAACTTGCAGAGAACAGACATGATGTATTAAGTGTTGAGGGCGCTATCTTTCAGGCACTGGATCGTCTGGAACAGATCCGGAGACAGGAAAATGTATTTGATCAGAAGGCAGATGTCTATACCTATGATGTTCATGAAGATGCGATACTGGGAATTTTCAGAGAATATCAGGGAGAATATCTGATCGGACTGTTTAACTTCAGTGATCAGCCCAAAACTGCGTGGATGCAGGAAGAGGGAAGCTTCAGGAGTCTGATGACAGATGAAAAACTGGAACTGAAAGATATTGTGGTTCCGGGACATGACTTTCTGTGGTGTAAGAAAACAGATTAAACGGTACTTGTAAAAATTACCGATATATTAAGAGGGAAAGTTGCAAAATTTTGCAACTTTCCCTCTTTGATATGTCTTATAAGGAATTAATAATTTTCAGCTTTGCGTTCAAAATGAGCCTTTGGATGAG
>JAEDLC010000195.1 GCA_016295505.1 Dorea sp. | reverse complement strand
GGAAGTAAAATGGACGATGTTGTATATGAAGAGTTTAAGGGTACCGGTAATATGGAACTGGTACTGGATCGTAAGCTATCAGAAAAAAGGGTATTTCCGGCAATTGATATTCCGAAGTCCGGGACAAGAAGGGAAGATCTTCTGCTTACCAGAGAAGAGCAGGAGGCAGTGGACAGCATGCGCCGTGCTTTGAACGGGCTGCGTCCGGAAGAAGCGGTAGATAATATTCTGAACATGTTTACCAGAACGCATAATAATGCAGAACTGATACAAATGGTAAAAAAGACAAAATTAATCTAGACAAAGGCAATTATATGTGCTACAATAACAAAGCTGTTTAATTTAATGAACATTATTGCACATATGATGCATGTGACAAAATAAAGAAGAGGTGAAAATCATGAAAGAAGGAATACATCCAAAATATTATCAGGCAACTGTAACTTGTAACTGTGGTAATACATTCGTAACAGGATCTACAAACGAAGAAATCCACGTAGAAATCTGTTCTAAATGTCATCCATTCTATACAGGACAGCAGAAAGCAACTCAGGCTCGTGGCCGTGTTGATAAGTTCAATAAGAAATACGGAATGGGAAAATAAGTTAGCAAGTAATGGGTTGAGGTTGTTTAATCTCAACCTTTTTTGCACTTTGGGATAAAAAGGAGTAATACATGAAATCATCTAATATTGGCGGTCAGGCCGTTCTGGAAGGAATCATGATGAAGCATAAGGATGATTATGCAGTCGCAGTACGTAAGCCGGACGGCGGGATCGCAGTTCAGAAGGAAACTTATCACAGCATCACCGGAAAGTGGAAAAAGCTCACAACGATACCGTTTATCAGAGGAGTGTTTAATTTTATCGATTCTATGGTGCTTGGAATTAAGACAATGATGTTTTCTGCGAGCTTTTATGAAGAAGAGGAAGAAGAAAAAGCGTTGACAGACGAAGAGACCAGAAAGAAAGAGAAGCAGGAAAGCGTTATGATGGGAGCAACTGTGGCAGTTTCTTTTGTAATTGCAATTGCGATCTTTATGGTGCTTCCGTACTTTCTGTCATCACTTTTAAAACCACTGATCGATTCTTATGCTGTGCGAACAGTGATAGAGGGATTCGTAAGAATTGGCATTTTTATTCTGTATGTGCTTCTGATTTCCAGAATGGAAGATATTCAGAGGACATTCATGTACCATGGAGCAGAGCATAAATGTATCAACTGCATTGAACACGGTCTTCCGCTTACGGTGGAAAATGTAAGAAAGAGTTCCAGACAGCACAAGAGATGTGGAACGAGCTTTTTGTTCTTTGTACTGGCAATCAGCATTCTTCTTCTCCTGGTGGTACGTGTAGAGTCACCGGTTATGAGAGTGTTTGTCAGGATTGCACTGCTTCCGGTAATTGCAGGGATATCGTATGAAATCCTGAGACTTGCCGGACGAAGCGAGAATCCGCTGATCAATCTGTTAAGCAAACCGGGACTGGCAATTCAGAAGATGACGACAAAAGAGCCGGATGATGGAATGATAGAGGTGGCAATTGAGGCGGTAGAGGCAGTGTTTGATTGGAGAGCGTATGAGGAAGAAAACTTTCACACTTCAGCAGATATATAAAGAAGGAATCGAAAGGCTTCGGGAAGCAGGGATAAAAGAGGCAGAACTGGATGCATGGTATCTGTTGGAGTATACTACAGGCATTACAAAAGCTTCTTATTACGGAGAGCCTGCAAAAGAAGTGGATGAAGAGAAAGCGCTGGAATATCTGGAAAAGATTCGGATTCGGAGCACCAGAGTTCCTCTGCAGCACATCACCGGTGAACAGGAATTTATGGGGTATCCGTTTCTGGTCAACGATCACGTCCTGATCCCGAGACAGGATACGGAGACTCTGGTAGAAGAAGCGCTGAAAATATCTTATACGGGAATGAAGATGCTGGACATGTGTACCGGTTCGGGATGCATTCTTTTCAGTATGCTGAAGATGAAGCCGGGAATTGAGGGAACCGGCTGTGATATCTCTGAAGAAGCGCTGAAG
>JAEDLC010000062.1 GCA_016295505.1 Dorea sp. | reverse complement strand
CAGACGTTTTTCGATGCCTTTTGCCTTATGGCTGATCGTCTCCAGCAAAGCTTCTGATACAAATTGAGGAGCAATCATGGAATTGAAAAAAGCATTGCTGTCTACGGGTACCGTCAGCAGAATGGTTGCATATTGTGCAAGCAGAGCACTTGGCTTATCGGTGATGACGATAATGGAAGCGCCTGCATCATGGGCCATCTGTGCGGTGATTTTATCAATAGAAGAATATCTTGGAAAACTGAAGATAATCAGACAGTCTTCTTTGGAAATATTACACATGTGATCAATCGGGCTTAGGCATGCTGTGTTCGTCAGCGCTACGTGCGGTACCATCTGCTTCAGATATAACAGGAAGTAGTCACTGAGACAGGTATTCCCTCTGGAGGCGGCAATATACTTACGTTTGCTTGCGATAATGATATCGGCAGCTTCTTCAAAGGTCTGAATAGAGTTCTGGGTAAATACATTTTCCAGATTCTTAGCTGCATTTTTGAAATGCCGGTTGATATAGTCAGAATTGTTTTCAAGCTTTGCTCTCTTTGCAATCCGTTGGGCCGGTACGGTGATGCTGCTTGAGATACTCAGAACCTTGCCCTGGTAATCTTTACGGAGTGCTTTTTGAAAGTCCATAAAGCCACTGTATCCGAGAGAGCGGCTAAAACGAATGACAGAAGATTCGCTTACTCCGAGTTTCAGGGCAATCTCTGTAGATGTCATAAAACATGCGTCAGCAGAATTGTCCAGAACATATTTGGCAATCATTTTCTGGGTTTTGGTTAAATTAGCATTATGAATGGTTTCTCTCAATTCTTTCATATTCTTCCCTCCGGGATTGTCCTTATCTTCATAAGCTTATTTAACCATGAATCTTCAAAATATGCAAGTGCAATTGTTACTACAATTGATATAATATTAACGCAATAAAAGATTACGTGAAAAAAATAACTTTTATTGCATAATATTGACATGTGTGGTACTATAATTCCAGAAACAAATGAATAATATTCTTCATCAAAAAATAAATGTGAAAAATATTGTTCAAAAAGTCGGCTGGATCGTTCGGTCGATAATCTCATTTTTGTCAGGAGGTAGATGTAAAGTGAAAGTTGGATGTGTAAAAGAAATTAAAAACAATGAGTTCCGTGTTGGTATGACACCTGATAATGTTAAGAGCTATGTGAATGCAGGCCATGAGGTTTATATTGAAAAGAGTGCAGGAGAAGGTTCCGGATTTGCAGATGCTGAATATGAAGCAGCAGGCGCTAAATTACTTGATACTGCTAAAGAAGTATGGGATACCGTTGAGATGATGATCAAGGTAAAAGAGCCATTGCCGGAAGAATATCCATTATTCCATGAAGGGCTGATTCTGTATACATACCTTCATCTTGCTGCTGATAAACCGCAGACAGATGCACTGCTGAACGGAAAAGTAAAAGGTGTTGCTTATGAGACCTTATTTGATCCAAGAAACGGCGGACTTCCGCTTCTTGCTCCGATGAGCCAGATCGCAGGACGTCTGAGTATCCAGGAAGGTGCAAAATATCTTGAAAAGAGATTTGGAGGAGAAGGTGTTCTTCTTGCAGGTGTACCGGGAACTCCAAAGGCAAATATCGTAATCCTTGGCGGTGGTAATGTAGGAACCAATGCATGTAAGATCGCTGTAGGTATGGGAGCAAATGTTACAATCCTTGATATCAGTCTTCCGAGACTTGCATATCTGGATGATCTGTTTGGAGCACGTGTTCAGACACTGGTTTCCTCAGATGCTAATATTGAAAAAGCTGTAAAAGAAGCTGATCTTGTAATCGGATGTGTACTGATTCCGGGAAAAGCTGCACCGAAGCTCTTTAAGAAGAAATATCTGAAAGAGATGAAACCGGGAGCTGTATTCGTAGACGTTGCCGTTGACCAGGGTGGATGTGGTGAGACTACAAGAGTTACTTATCACGATGATCCGATCTTCATCGAGGATGGTGTTGTTCATTACTGTGTAGGCAATATGCCGGGAGCAGTTCCGAGAACATCTACAATTGCACTTACAAATGCAACTCTGTCATATGGTCTTCAGATTGCCAACAAGGGTCTGGAGCAGGCTTGCAAGGATAATGAAGTTATCTACTCTGCAATTAATACCTATGACGGAAAGCTGACCTGTAAGAACGTAGCAGACAGTTTTGATTGCTATGAATATGTTGATATTAGATCACTCTGCTAAAACAAAGTGATTTCCAAACTTAATTCCTTCAAAGTTGCGAAAGGAGCTTACAATTTTTGTTGTAAGCTCCTTTTACATGTGTTATATTAGGTGTATAACAAATGAAAAAAGGTGATATGATGCTGATAGAAATTGATTTTAACAGTGAAGAAGCAATCTATGTCCAGTTGCAGAACCAGATTATCATGGGAATTGCAATGAACCTCATACAGGAGGGAGATACACTTCCGTCAGTGAGGCAGCTTGCCGATACGGTCGGAATTAATATGCATACGGTGAACAAAGCATATACGATACTTAAGCAGGAAGGCTTTATTCAGCTGGACAGAAGAAGAGGTGCGGTGATTGCAATCGATGCAGATAAAGCACAGGCACTTATGAAGATGAAGGGTCAGCTTCGGGTTCTGCTTGCAAAAGGGTGCTGTAAGAACATTACGCGGGATGATGTACATGCGCTGGTAGATGAGATATTTGATGAATATAGAAAGGAAACGACATAAATGAATTATACACAACAGGCAAATGAAGCACTGCGGATTGCAGTAGATACTGCGAAAGAACTGAGACATCCGTATGTGGGAACAGAACATCTGCTTTTGGGCCTGCGAAAGGTATATACCGGTGTTGCCGGACAGATTCTGTCTGCAAATGGTGTAGATGAAGGAAGGATCCAGAAAGTAATGGGAGAACTGATCTCTCCGGCCGGAAATACAGAAGTGAAAAATGATCCGCAGATCAGTCCGAGACTGTCATATATTCAGGAAGACAGCAAGATGGAGGCTGTGCGTTTCCGATCTGAGGAGATTGGAACAGAACACATGCTTCTGGCCCTTTTGCAGGATACAGACTGCGTAGCGGCCAGAATTCTTTTGACTCTGAATATCAATCTTCAGAAGCTTTGTCAGGAGATCTTTGAAACAGTGGGGATTGATCCAAAGCTTTATCAGGAAGAGATGGTGACAGAGGGCGGAAGAAGAAGAGACGGAGTGCTTGAACAGTATGGAACAGATCTGACTGCCCGCGCAGAAGAAGGAAAGCTGGATCCGGTCATTGGAAGAAAAGAAGAGATTGACCGTCTGATGCAGGTGCTGAGCAGACGAACCAAGAATAATCCATGTCTGGTCGGAGAGCCGGGCGTTGGAAAGACAGCGATCATAGAAGGGCTTGCTGCACAGATTGCAGAAGGAATTGTGCCGGAAAGCATGAAGGATAAGCGGATCTATACGATGGATCTCGCAGGAATGATCGCCGGTTCCAAATATCGTGGTGAGTTTGAGGAACGGATGAAACGTCTGATTCAGGAGGTAAAATCGGCAGGAAACATTATTCTGTTTCTTGATGAGGTGCATACGATCATCGGTGCAGGTGGTGCAGAAGGTGCAATTGATGCCTCTAATATATTAAAGCCTTCTCTCGCGCGCGGAGAGATCCAGCTGATGGGAGCAACGACGATAGCAGAATATCGTAAATATATCGAAAAAGATGCGGCACTTGAGAGACGTTTTCAGCCGATCACGGTGGAAGAGCCTACACAGGAGCAGTGCCTGGAGATCCTGAACGGACTGTGTCCGCGATACGAGAAGCATCATCGTGTGGAGATCACAAAAGAAGCCAGAGAAGCAGCGGTACGATTATCCGGAAGGTACATCAATGACAGATTCCTGCCCGATAAAGCAATTGACGTACTGGATGAAGCGTGTTCAAAGGTGAGCTTAAGAGGATTTAAGGTTCCGGATCAGATGTACAGATCAGAAGAAAAACTGACCGCTCTGACGAAAGAACTGGAGGAAGCAATCCGGGAAGGGGATATGAAAAAAGCTTCCGGGATTCATAAGGAACAGGAAGAAACAGCCCGTGAACTGGAGAAGAATAAAAAACAGTTCCAAAAGAAAAATGCAGGCAGAAAGCTTACTGTAACAGAGGATGATATTGCAGAAGTGATATCGCAGTGGACCAGAATTCCGGTAAAGAAACTGGCAGAATCAGAGAGTGCAAGACTGAACCGCCTGGAGCAGACGCTCCATAAGAGAGTGATCGGTCAGAATGAAGCAGTGACGGCAGTTGCAAAGGCAATCAAGAGAGGAAGAGTCGGACTGAAGGATCCGAAGAGACCAATCGGTTCGTTCCTGTTCCTCGGACCGACCGGTGTGGGAAAGACAGAACTTTCGAAAGCACTGGCAGAAGCCATGTTCGGAGACGAGAATTCCATGATCCGTGTGGATATGTCTGAATATATGGAAAAGCACAGTGTGGCAAAGATGATCGGATCGCCTCCGGGATATGTCGGTCATGATGACGGAGGACAGCTGAGTGAGCAGGTAAGAAGACACCCTTATTCGGTCGTTTTATTTGATGAGATAGAAAAAGCACATCCGGATGTGTTTAATATTCTGCTGCAGGTACTGGATGACGGACACATCACAGATTCACAGGGACGTAAGGTGGATTTCAGCAATACAGTGATCATCATGACTTCCAATGCAGGGGCGCAGGCAATCATAGATCCCAAGAAGCTGGGATTTAATACAAAAGAAGATGCGGCCGGCGACTACAAGAGGATGAAGAGCAATGTCATGAATGAGATCAAGCTGATCTTCCGTCCGGAATTCCTGAATCGAATTGATGAGATACAGGTATTCCATCCGTTATCTGAAGCTGAGATGAAAAAGATTGTCGGATTGCTCTGCAGAGAATTTGCAAAACGTGCAAAGGAACAGCTGGGAATCCGTCTGACCATCCGGGAATCTGTAAAGAAGCATATTGTAGAAACCGGAACGGATAAAAAGTACGGTGCGCGTCCGTTGAAACGGGCAGTCCAGAATCAGCTGGAAGATAAACTGGCAGAAGCCATTCTGGCGGGTGAGATTCAGAGAGATTCAGATGTGGTAGTCGGATTGTCTAAAAAAGAAATTAAATTTATCGCAAAGACTACAAATCAAAATTAATTTATTATATAATAAACACACGATAATAACCATTCATTGATTAGCATGATGGAACGGTTATTACAAATGAAGAACCTGAGGAGGAAAAAACAAATGGCAGCAGTGAAAGAGCTTTTGAAGGCTGAGGCAGACGGAACACTTAGTTTTGGAGATTATACATTGGGAAGCAAGACTAAGCTTGACGGATTTGAGTTTCAGGGAGACATATATAAGGTCAAGACTTTTTCCGAGATTACAAAGTTGGAGAAAAACGGGATGTTTGTATATGAATCCGTACCAGGGACTGCGGTTGAGAACTTCAAGGCAACCGATCAAGTGGTATCATTTAAAGTATCCGGAGAGAAAGATGCTCAGTTTACTCTGGAGCTGGAAGCAGACAGCGAGTATGTAGTATATATGGATGATGTGAATGTCGGAGATATGAAGACAAATCTGAGTGGAAAGCTCAGTGTAAGTGCTGAACTGGAAGCCGGTGGATCTGTAGAGATTAAAGTTGTAAAAAAATAGTCAGATCATATATGATAGCGGAAGGGCTGCGAGATGCAGCCCTTTTTAACAGGAGAGATTGACGGATGGCAAAAGGAAAGAAAAGTATATTTTTCTGTCAGAATTGTGGACATGAGGAAAACAAATGGCTGGGACAATGTCCTGCATGCAAAGAGTGGAATACGTTTGTGGAAGAGAAGGTCACACCGGTAAAAGCAGGAAATATGAAAGAACAAAGAGAAGCACAGGTTGTGACACTGTCCAGTGTATCAACGGAAGAGGACGAGAGAGTTCGAACAGGAATCGATGAACTGGATCGTGTGCTTGGCGGTGGAATTGTGCCGGGGTCTCTGGTACTGGTAGGTGGGGATCCGGGAATCGGAAAGTCTACACTGCTTCTGCAGGTGTGTCAGAGGCTGTCTTCCATGAATAAAAAAGTATTATATATCTCCGGTGAAGAGTCTCTGAAACAGATCAAGCTCAGGGCGAATCGAATGGGCAGCTTTTCTGACAGTCTTTATCTTTTGTGCGAGACGAATCTGGATGTGATTCGTGGTGTGATTGAAAGACAGAGACCGGACATGGTTGTAATTGATTCCATTCAGACGATGTATAACGAGGAGGTCGGATCTGCACCGGGCAGTGTGTCCCAGGTACGGGAGTCGACGAATATCCTGATGCAGCTTGCAAAAGGCCTGAATATATCCACATTTATTGTGGGACATGTAACAAAAGAGGGTACCGTTGCGGGACCGAGGGTGCTGGAGCATATGGTTGATACCGTGCTGTATTTTGAAGGAGACCGGCATGCATCCTATCGGATTCTTCGAGGGGTGAAGAATCGTTTTGGATCTACGAATGAGATTGGTGTATTTGAAATGCAGAAAGAGGGACTGAAAGAGGTGGAAAATCCTTCGGAATTCATGCTGAGCGGCAAACCGGAGAATGCTTCGGGATCTGTCGTAGCCTGTGCAATTGAAGGAACAAGACCAATGTTAATGGAGATACAGGCTCTGGTCTGCCGGAGTAACTTTGGTATGCCGAGAAGAACTGCGGCGGGACTGGATTATAACCGTGTGAATCTGTTGATGGCGGTACTGGAAAAGAGGGTTGGCCTTCCGTTGTCGAATTACGATGCCTATGTCAATATTGCCGGTGGAATCCGTCTGAGTGAACCCGCTGCGGATCTTGGAATTGTGATGGCGATTGCGTCCAGCTATAAAAATAAGGCGATTGCAGAGGATACGCTCGTGTTCGGTGAAGTAGGATTGAGCGGAGAAGTTCGTGCAGTTACCATGCCGGAACAGAGAGTTCAGGAAGCAAAGAAATTGGGATTTAAGACCTGTGTCATTCCGGAAGTATCTGTGAAAACAGTAGGAAAAGTAGAAGGAATCGAAATCGTTGGAGTAAAATCGGTGAACCAGGCGATGAATCTGATATAAATAGACAGAAAATTCTATTAAAAATACAAAATTTAAAATTAATACAAAAATTATTTAAAAGAATATTGACAAATAATGGTTCGAGTGATAATATTAAGATATCAAATAACAGATGTGAATTGTAAGACAAACGCGAGTTGTAAACGTTCAATTGTTATTTGTTTCATAATATATCACATGTCAGATGTTATGAAAGACTTTCGGGAAGAAAAAAAGTATGAAATACTCAGTACTGGAAGGGCGAAGTTTATGAAAGGAAGGTATGGACCACCAAGAACGTAAGCTTTATTATCAAAAAAATTTGAGAAAGAGGTAAAAAGATGACAGAACCAGTAAAGTAGGGGCGGGTATCAATGAGAATGATTGATATCCGCTTTTACTGTTCCTTGTTTGTGGAATTGACATGAAGCGATATCTGGGTGATAATACTACATAGTTCATAATGAAAGAGACGGGATGACATATGACATTAATACAGTTGAATTATTTTATTACAATTGCAGAAACGAAATCGTTGAATAAAGCGGCAGATCTGTTGTATGTATCGCAGCCGTCTCTCACCAGCGCCATGAAAGAACTGGAAAAAGAATTAGGAATTACACTGTTCTTCAGGAGTGGAAGAGGAGTTACTCTGACGAATGATGGCGCTGAATTTCTGCTATATGCAAAGCAGATCTATGGTCAGTATGAAAATGTTCTGGAAAAGTATGGAAAAGGCAGTTCTTATAAAAAGAAGTTCGGAGTATCTACGCAGCACTATTCTTTTGCAGTAAAAGCATTTGTTGATATGGCAAAGGAATTTGATATGTCGCAATATGAGTTCGCAATCAGAGAAACGAAGACGGCAGAGGTGATCAGTGATGTAAGCACGATGAAGAGTGAGATCGGGCTTCTGTATCTGTGTGATTTTAATCGTAAAACCATGGAAAAACTGTTAAAGTCTGCAAATCTGATTTTTCATCATCTGATCGATTGTCAGGCTTATGTATATCTCTGGAAAAATCATCCTCTGGCAGAGCAGAAGTCTATTCGTTTTGAGCAATTAGATGGTTATCCATGTCTGGCTTTTGAACAGGGGGATAACAGTTCTTTTTATTTTGCTGAAGAGATTCTGTCTACCAATGAATATTCTCAGATGATCAAAGCAAATGACCGTGCTACAATGCTGAATCTGATGGTGGGACTGAATGGGTATACACTTTGTTCCGGAATTATATGTGAGGAACTGAATGGCAGTGACTTTATTGCGGTCCCATTCTGCGATGATGAAAAGAATCCAAACAGTACGATGGAGATCGGGTATATTGTAAGAAAAAATACAGTGCTGAGCAAGGTCGGAGAGCTGTATGTTGAGAAACTGAAACTGTATTTGGGAATTGTTGAATGACATCATACGTAGCCCGGTTATAGATTGAATTTATAACCGGGTATTCTTTTTGTATATTAGACATATAAAACCTATCATGTTAATATGATTGCAGAAATTGAAAAACAAAGTATTAATAGATAAATAGGAGGACATGAAAATGGCAGATATTAAAGATTCTAAAAACTGGGGTTTTGAAACAAGACAATTACACATTGGACAGGAAAAGGCGGATCCGGTTACGGATGCAAGAGCAGTTCCTATCTATGCAACAACATCTTATGTATTCCATAATTCACAGCATGCAGCAGATCGATTCGGACTTCGTGATGCGGGAAATATTTACGGAAGATTAACAAATCCGACAGAAGATGTATTTGAACAGAGAATTGCATCTCTGGAAGGCGGAGTTGCAGCACTTGCGGTAGCATCCGGTGCGGCAGCAATTGATTATACCATTCAGGCGCTTGCAAAGGCCGGAGAACATATTGTGGCTTCCAAGACGATCTACGGCGGAACCTATAATCTTCTGGCGCATACGTTACCATTGACGAATGGAATTACGACTACATTTGTTGATCCGGAAGTAGAGGGGGCGTTTGAAGCAGCGATTCAGGACAATACCAAAGCAATCTATGTGGAGACTCTGGGAAATCCGAATTCGAATCTTGTTGATCTGGAAGCGTTGGCTGATATTGCACACAAACATCATATTCCATTGGTAGTTGATTCTACTTTTGCAACTCCTTTCCTGATTCGCCCGATCGAATATGGTGCAGATATCGTTGTTCACTCTGCAACGAAGTTCATTGGAGGACATGGTACAGCTATCGGTGGTGTTATCATAGACAGCGGTAACTTTGACTGGAAGGCAGCAGGCAAATATCCATGGATTTCCGATGCAAACCCGAGCTATCATGGCGTTGCATTTACAGACGCAGCCGGTCCGGCAGCTTTTGTAACTTATATTCGTGCAGTCATCCTGCGTGATACCGGTGCAACACTTTCTCCATTCCATGCATTCTTATTCCTGCAGGGACTGGAAACATTGTCATTACGTGTAGAACGTCACGTAAGTAACGCACTGGCAATCGTAGATTATCTGTCAAAGCATCCACAGGTAGAAGCAGTACATCATCCTTCACTGGAAAGTGAACCAAGTCATGAATTGTATAAGAAATATCTGCCAAACGGAGGCGGCTCTATCTTTACATTTGAAATTAAAGGAGATGCACAGACAGCACAGAAATTCATTGATAATCTGGCAATCTTCTCATTGCTCGCAAATGTGGCAGACGTGAAATCACTGGTGATTCATCCGGCAACAACGACACACAGCCAGTGTACAGAAGAAGAACTTCTGGAACAGGGAATTAAACCAAATACAATTCGTCTATCCATCGGTATTGAAAAGGTTGAAGATCTGATTGCAGCTCTGGATGCAGCTTTCGAAGCAGTAAAATAAATAGAAAGCATTATAATCCATATAAAACAAGTACATATAGAAAAGGCCTGTCGTCCATTTTGGTCACAGGCTTTTTCT
>JAEDLC010000194.1 GCA_016295505.1 Dorea sp. | reverse complement strand
ATCATCACCACAGGACCCAGCGGAAGTAATTCCATTGCCTTCTGTACCGGATCTGTGGTGGTGCCTTCTATCGGAGATACAATAGAAAGGTTCTGTCCGGTCATCGCATTGATCAGACTGGATTTACCTGCATTTCTTCTTCCAAAAATACCAATGTGTACTCTTTCTGCCGATGGTGTACTGTTCATACTCATGATGTTTCCTCCTAAAAACGGAAATCTCTGTTTCCTTTCTCAATCTCTTTCAGGTTCCGCACCACAATTTCTCTTACTTTTTCTTTCGGTATATTGACCAGTTCTTTTTGAATCAAAGCTTCTCCAACCGCTTTGGTATCCTCAGATGCATAATCCTCCAGATATTCTTTCAGTGTCATCAGCGCATTCGGATGGCAGCAGTTCTGAATCTGACCACTCTTACAAAGGCTCATAAAGCGATCTCCCGTTCTGCCTTCACGGTAGCATGCGGTACAGAAGCTGGGAATATAATCCATCTTCATCAGCCAGTTCACTACCTGATCCAGAGTCCGGTTATCACTAACATCAAATTGAGCAGAGCTTTCATCTTCCGGTTCTTCTTCCGCATATCCTCCAACACTGGTTCTGGAACCGCCGCTGATCTGAGAAACGCCCAGATGAAGCACACGTTCTCTGCACTTCTGACTTTCTCTGGTAGAAATAATCATGCCGGTATAAGGAACAGAGATTCTGATACATGCCACCAGTTTTGCAAAAATATCATCATCAATACCATTATCAAAAGCATCCGGATCTATATCATCCGCTCTTCGGATTCTGGGAACACTGATGGTATGTGGTCCCACACCGTGTACTGCTTCCAGATGTTCAGCATGCATCAGCAGACCTGCAAATTCATATCGATAAAGTTCCAGTCCGAACAAGACACCGATTCCCACATCATCAATGCCGCCTTCCATTGCACGATCCATAGCCTCTGTATGATAAGCATAATCATGCTTTGGTCCTGTCGGATGCAGTTTCTCATAAGACTCTTTATGATAAGTCTCCTGGAACAGAATATAGGTACCGATTCCTGCTTCTTTCAGTTTTCTGTAATTCTCCACCGTAGTCGCTGCAATATTTACATTGACTCTGCGGATCGCACCGTTCTTATGCTTGATGCTGTAAATCGTTTTAATACTTTCCAGTACATATTCAATCGGATTATGCACCGGATCTTCACCTGTCTCCAGTGCCAGTCTCTTATGACCCATGTCCTGAAGAGCCATTACTTCCCGTTTAATCTCTTCCTGTGTGAGTTTTTTTCTCGGAATATGTTTATTCTTTGCGTGATACGGACAATATACACAGCCGTTCACACAATAATTAGACAGATACAGCGGCGCAAACATTACAATTCGATTGCCGTAAAAATCCTTTTTAATCTGTTCTGCCAATGCACAGATTTCCTTATTCTTCTCCTCATCCTCACAGACCAGAAGTACAGATGCCTCCCTGTGGTTCAGACCTTTTCTTTTTCTTGCTTTCTCAAGAATCTGATCGATCAGTTCCACATTGTTCTTGTTCCTTTCTGCATACTCCAGAGTTTCCATGATCTCCTCATGACTGATAAACTCTTCCGCTTTCATGGAATCTACACGATACATTATCAACCCTCCGTTTCCTACCAGAATCATCTCAAACTCATTTTCTGGGCTTATCCACCGGTTCTGATATTTCAAACTCTTACAGGACCCCCGTCCTGTATATAAAATTGTAACTGTATATAGTATAACATTCCTGTTTTTCATCTACAAGAATATTTTGCAATTTATCTATATTCCTGCTATTATTAAGACAATTATTAATATTTGTTAATTTGGAAAGGGACGGAAACTTCCTATCATTTTTTCAGAAGCAGGCCGTTCCTCCTCAGCTAGCCGCTAACTACGACTAAATTGACGCTCAGGAAAGCCTTCGCGCCAAAGTCTCCGTAAGCGTCGGACGCCTTAGTGTGTGTAGCAACCTGCCAGTGGCCGGTTGCGGAGCTCTTCGGACTCACTTTCCCCAATGCTTCTGAAAAAATGATATGAAGTTTCCTGTT
>JAEDLC010000193.1 GCA_016295505.1 Dorea sp. | reverse complement strand
ATTCCATCTATTATACAAAAGGAGAGATTGAAAAGTCCACAAGACAGCTGGATCTTGCAGCGGAAGAATTCTATAAGTGTATTGAGATATCGGACAATGATGAGCTGAAGGCAAGAGCGTATGTCATGCTCAGCAAGATCTATGAAGAACAGAACCTTCGATCCAAAGAAAGAGATATACTCAATGAAGCAAGAAAGAATGTTTCCATCGATCATCAGATGCTGATTCTGGAACGCCTGATACAGGCAGACATTGATCTCGCAGAAAATGCCTCTGACAGACAGTACCGCGACGAGGCAATTGCTGTGTTGCAGGAAGTGATCGAACAGGGCTGGGATAGCTATGATACATATAATAATCTCGTGATCCTGAATGAAAAACAGGGGTATCTGGATAATGCAAGAAGTGCGCTGGCGGAGATGGAGAAGCTGTTTGGAGAAGATTATAATATCTACAAGAGATATGCGTTTCTGGAAATTGATATACAGGCATTAAAAAATAATTCACAGAGAGATTATCGTACATTTGAAAAGTATTATCAGAAAGCAGTGAGCATGTATCAGGGCCAGATGAAGGATAATAATACGGATGCAGAGATGGGACTTCTGGATAATGTATATCAGCAGGTGAAGGCAGGAGGTTGGCTGTAATGGGAATGATACTTGTAGGAATCAGTGTACTTGGAATTGTGGGATGTTGTGTGGCACTTCTGATGACCGGACGGATATTTAAAAAGCAAAAAGAGCAGCTGTTGGAAGAGATTGAGAAAGAATAGCAGGGAGGAACAGATGAAGAAAATATTGAAATACGTAATTGCAGTGGTGATGTTCTTAACTGTAGGAATCGGATTCATGCCGATCCTGTCACTTGGTGTTGTGGAACTATCGGTAGCTGATATTATTAAAATCGGATTCGGTGGCAGATCGGATGGATCGATTGTTGAGGAAGTACAGACACTACTCAGAGAATATGTAAGTGATTATTCATATTATCTGCTGATATTGATGCTTGGTATCCTGTTCGCCGCAGCCATGACGGCGGCATTGTCCAACAAAAATGCGTATCTGGCAACGCTGATCTGTCAGGTGGTGATCAATCTGTTTGCAGGTATTATGTTTTTCCAGATGACGGATAAAATCAGATCTATCAGGGATGTGATTGACTTTTTCGGAATGGGAGATTACATCTATGTAATCAGTACTCCGGCGGTCGTATGGGCGGTTGTATACGTAATCATCTTATTCCTGACATCATATGGACTCCTTCTGAAGGAGGACGATACAGTTCCGGTTCCGGGAGATATTATTGAGGAAAGTTTTCATCATGCACGAAATCCAAGGGAAAATACTCCACAGCAAAAGAGCAAAGAGCAGATGTATCTGGATCGCATTCAGGAACTGGAGGCACAGAAGTCCAGGAAGCCGAAGCGACAGGCTATGATTGATAAGGCTCCGGAGAATCCTGTGAGAGAGGAGGATACTGTTGCGGATACCGTTGCGGATACTGCAAGGCTGGTCATGCCCGGCAAAGTTCCAAAAGCAGCAGAAAAACCAAATCCGGATTTTCAGGGAGCTATCGTTGGAAAAAATGGCATATATCAATCAAAAGCATATATGTTGAAGGATCGCATTCCGGTATATTTCTGTGGGCAGAAACAGCCGGTTGTTACAACAAGAAGTACAGGCGGAGAAGGTCTGGCGAAGGTATATTATGTTGCAGAATATCAGGAATACTGTGTAATACCGATGGGAATGAAAAAAGTATTTCTGGAAAGTGGACAGCCTTTGGGAGCAACACGTGAGTATTATCTGCCGAGAGGTACAGAGATCTATCTGGAAGATAACAGATTCCGGTTTTTACTGGCATAAGCATAGGAGGTAGTCGATATGAGTAACGATGATAAAACTGTATTTGTAAATTATGACAAAATAATTTCAAATTCAACGCTGGACCAGGCGTATATGGAACTTGGAAAAGCATATTATGAGGGCAAATTCGAAGATCCATTGCCGCAGCTTCTTCCGCTTTTTGATAAGATCACGAGAATCAAAAATGAAGAAG
>JAEDLC010000192.1 GCA_016295505.1 Dorea sp. | reverse complement strand
GGGAAAAAAGAAGCGGATATTCTTGCGGGAGATCTGAAAGCTCTGAATGACAGCAGAAAAGATCTGACAGATGTGGCGGTAGAGAAGGCAAAGCATCAGGTGGAGGCAACCGGGATGCTTGCGGATCGGGTGCTGGTCATCTATCTTCCGGATTGTCATGAGAGCCTTGCGGGGATTGTAGCGGGCAGAATCAGGGAGACCTATTATCGTCCGGTACTTGTTCTTACAGATGCGGAATGTGCAGTCAAAGGTTCGGGCAGATCGATTGATGCATACAATATGTATGAAGAACTGAGCAAATGTAAAGAATTATTGATAAGATTCGGAGGACATAAGCTGGCGGCCGGGATATCACTGGAAAGAAATAATGTGGAGAAGCTCCGTCGTATGCTGAATGAAAATTGCACCATGACACCGGAAGATCTGATGGAAAAAGTTACAATCGATATGGAACTTCCCTTTTCCTGTGTCAGTGAATCTCTGGTACAGGAACTGTCGCTGCTGGAACCGTTTGGAAAAGGAAATACAAAGCCGGTTTTTGCGGCAAGAAATGTGGAACTTCTAAGCGGACGGATTCTGGGCAGAAATAAAAACGTTCTGAAGATGCAGGTGCGGGATGCGACTCATACGACAATGGAGGCGCTTTTGTTTCGTGGTGTGGAAGAGTTTCTGGAATATCTGGAACAGAAGTATGGGAAGCCTGCTGTAGATTCATTTTTAAATGGAAAAGATGGCGGGATGTCTGTATCGGTAACATTTTACCCGGATATCAATGAATATCGCGGAAGAATCACACCGCAGATTGTCATTACACATTATCGATAAACGTGTAGAATTATGCAGAATAATTTGAAAATTACAGGAAGTAATGCTATACTAAATAAGTATTTTAATAGAATGGAGAGATTGTCATGAAACCGATAGAAGAATATGTGAGAAGTATTCCGGATTTTCCTGAACCGGGAATTATATTCAGAGATGTAACCAGCGTTCTGCAGGATGCCGACGGACTGGCACTTGCCATTGATCTGATGCAGGAGAAGCTTAAGGATGTCGACTTTGATGTGATCGTCGGACCGGAATCCAGAGGATTCATTTTTGGAGTTCCGATCGCGTACAATCTGCACAAACCATTTATACCAATCAGAAAAAAAGGAAAACTTCCGTGTGAAACGGTTTCAATTCGATATGAACTGGAATATGGTACGGCGGAGATTGAGATGCACCGTGACGCGATCAAGCCGGGACAGAAGGTTGTTATCATTGATGACCTGATCGCTACAGGCGGAACCAACGAGGCTATGGTGAAGCTGATCGAAGGACTGGGAGGAGAGGTTGTAAAAACTGTTTTCCTCATGGAACTTGCAGGATTAAAGGGAAGAGAAAGACTTCAGGGATATGATGTGGATTCTGTGATCATCTATCCGGGAAAATAAAAGAAAAGGAAATCTAGAAGGGAAGGAGGCATTAATATGTCAAAGGTAACAACTTATGAATCGCTGGATGACCGTATTGCACCGGAGGCGCTGACGGAAGACAATGCAAAGGGGCTTGAAGTTGTGGATGGTCATGCAGTAAAAGATAAGAATGATTACGAGAATCCAGATCGTCTGTATGACATGTTAATTGCCCGTATCCGTAAGTATCATCCATCGACCGATGTTACAATGATTGAGAAAGCGTATGAGCTGGCTTCCCAGGCTCACGGAGATCAGAGAAGAAAGTCCGGAGAGCCATATATTGTACATCCGCTCTGGGTTGCGATCATTCTGGCAGATCTTGAGATGGACAAAGAGACGATTGCGTCAGGCATGCTTCATGACGTGGTGGAAGATACAGAGGTTACTGAAGAGGAGATAAAGAGGGAATTTGGAGAAGAGGTGGCGCTGCTTGTGGACGGCGTTACCAAACTGGGAAGATTGTCATATTCTTCCGATAAATTAGATGTACAGGCAGAAAACTTAAGAAAGATGTTTCTTGCGATGGCAAAGGATATTCGAGTCATCATTATCAAGCTTGCAGACCGTCTGCACAATATGCGTACGCTGCAGTTTATGACGCCTGCAAAGCAGAAGGAAAAGGCGAAAGAGACGATGGATATCTATGCGCCGAT
>JAEDLC010000005.1 GCA_016295505.1 Dorea sp. | reverse complement strand
ATTGGAGGATGCCGGAGTGTATAAGTGCACACCGGAGGGAAGAGAAGCGTTTATGCGATTTATAAACACCTTATAATCAAAGGATATATCAAAACAGAGAAGGATGTATCGGCAAAAAGCCGGCATCCTTTTTTCTTTTAAAAAATCGCTATAGTTTCACCATATATTGTTAAATGAGTATTACAACAGGAAGAATGACATCCGTCACGGTGAATTTTGAGGATATTGATAATGTGGAGATTGAAGCAAAAGGTCTTGAAGTTACATATAATTCGATGCAGTATTATTGAGTGTTTTTATCATCTTTACCCTTCCGCTTCTGATTCTGGTGATTGGTCTCATTTACTGAAAAAAGGATATAAACTTATAGGCTTTATCGATAACAAGTAGTAGTTATTGAAAATAGCTATTGGAAGGAATGGAAGGAAAATGATATGATAAGCATCAGAAATTCAGAAAATTGGTGCGAGAAAATGAAGAATAAAAAATTGTGGATTTTTATTGGAATTCTGCTGATTGTAATTGTTCTGAACAGGGTCTTCGGATGGTCTTCCTATCTGGGCGATATGGACAATCTTGAATTTCTGGAAAGAATAGTAGAGCAGAATCTGGCTATGGCGGCAATCATATATATTGTGCTGACGATTGTTGGATGCGTGGTGCTGGCACTTCCGGGAATTACTTTTGCAGTTATTGCAGGGGTATTATTCGGACCGGTATGGGGAACTGTTTTTTGCTCGGCGGCAACGACGATCGGAGCAATTCTGGCCTTTTTCATGGGGAGATTTTTTCTGAAAGACAGTATCAGACCACTGGCAATGAAGAATCGTTATCTGAAAAAATGGCTGTTTGATGAATCCGGGAAAAATGAGATATTTGTATTAATGATCACCAGGCTTGTCCCGGTTTTTCCTTATAATCTTCAAAACTTTGCTTATGGAGTCACCGATATCGATGCAGGAACCTATGCGTTGTTTTCAATGTTATTTATGCTTCCGGGAACGGCAATGTACACGATCGGTGCAGCAGGACTGGCGGATTCGGAAAACAGAGTTCTCTATATCGGTATTGCTCTTTTTATGGCAGCTGCGGTAATCGGAATCGGATTTTATTTGAAAAAACATTATATAAAAGAAGGAAAGACAGAGAATGACGGTACGGAAAAAGAAGCATAATCAGGCGGTGATTGTATTTACGAGAATCCCTCTTCCGGGACAGACCAAGACAAGAATGATGCCGTATCTTGATGCAGAGCAGTGTGCGAGACTGCATACGAATTTTCTGAAAGATATTGCAGTCGCATGCAGACGATCTGCGGCTGATGTATTTGTCTATTATACACCGGAAAGACCGGCGGGAATTCTGGAAGAGATCTTTGAATATGCAAAAGGATTCGAAGTGCAGAAGGGAGACGACCTTGGACAACGGATGTATGTGGCGATTCGGGACATACTTGAAAAGGGGTATGAAAAGTGTGTGCTGATCGGTACGGACATTCCGGAGATTCAGGCAAAATATCTGAAAGAGGCTTTTGCGGCACTGGATCATTATGATGTGGTATTCGGACCGACTGCGGACGGAGGATATTATCTGACGGGAATGAAAAAACCTCTCGCGGAAACTTTTGAAAAACAAAGCTACGGACATGGAAGTGTTCTGGAAAATACGATTGCAAGTCTTGAAAGCAAGGGGATTACGGCGGGGTTAATTACAGAGCTGGAGGATATGGATACCAGGGAAGATCTTACTGCATATCGGAATCGTATGAGAACAGAACGAAATCTACAGTATACTTATACAGGAAAGTATCTGATGCGAACCGGCAGGATATCCATAATTATTCCGGTATACAATGAAGAAAAAACAGTGGGAAGGCTAAAAGAACAATTGCGAGGGCTTAAAAATCACTGTGAGATTCTGTTTGTAGACGGAGGAAGTACAGATCGGACTCTTGAGAAGCTGGGTACAGAATACAGAGTCATTCATGCACCGAAAGGAAGAGCCAATCAGATGAATGCCGGAGCAAAAGCAAGTAGCGGGGACATCCTGTTTTTTTTACATTGTGACAGTGAACTGCCGCTGCATCCACTGGAAGAGATCCGACAAGTCATGAAAGATCACAGAGTCGGGTGTTTTGGGGTGGCATTTCAGTCACATAACTTTTTTATGTTTACCTGCAGGCTTGCTTCTAACTGGAGGGCAAAACATAGGAAGATCATGTTTGGGGATCAGGGGATTTTTATTGACAGAGATCTGTTCTTTGAAGTTGGAATGTTTCCGGATATGCCAATCATGGAAGATTATCAGTTTTCATTGAGTTTAAAAAAGAGAAAAGAGAAAACAGGGATTACAAAGCACCGGATCTACTCATCAGATCGGAGATTTGAGGGAGGAAGTTTCAAAAAATTAGCTGTTATGGCAAAAATGCACTGGCTTCGCCTGCAGTACAGGAAGCATGTGTCAGCGGAAAAAATTGCACGGCAGTATCCGGATATCAGATAGATAGAGAAAGAAGGAAAGAACGGATGGACAGAATAAAGGGTTTATATGAATATGTCAGTGGGAAAAGATATCGTGAGGCGCTTGGCCTTCCGGACCAGGTATGTGAGGAGTACCGGCTTCTTGCACAGGGCGAATATAACATCAATTACCTGTTTGTGCATCCGGTCACAGGTCAAAGGCTTCTGCTCCGGGTTAATTGTGGAAGCCAGATGCATCTGGAAGACCAGATCGAGTATGAAGGCTATGCGTTAAGGCTTCTGGAAAAGACCGGAAGGACACCAAAAGTATTATATGTGGATGGAGAAAAAGAAATACTGGATTACGGGATACTGGTTATGGAATATCTTCCGGGACACAGTCTGGATTATCGAACTGAGCTGGAACGGGCAGCAGGGTGTCTGGCAGACATTCACAGTATGAAACTTGATGGAGACAATCGTCTGCTACGTCCGAAGGATCCTCTGCGCGCAATTCTGGAAGAGTGTGAAGAAATGGTCAGAGTCTATATGGAATCAGCGCTTGCGGATGAAGAAAAAAAATCGACTTTGCGGCAGTTGCTGGAATATGGATGGGAAAAAATAGAAAGAGTAGATTGCCGGCCTGTTTATCGCTGCTGTATTAATACAGAGCTGAATTCTACAAATTTTCTGATAAATGCTGAGGGAGAAAGAGATTACCTGATAGACTGGGAAAAACCTTTGTATGGAGATCCGGCACAGGATCTCGGGCATTTTATTGCACCAACAACAACGTTCTGGAAGACGGATGTGATTCTGACGGTTCCTGAGATGGAACGATTTCTGGATGGATATATTGAAAAGGTGAATGGGAGATATCCAACGGAGGGATTGAAGGAAAGAGCGCTTTTGTATGCGCAGATCAATTGTCTGCGCGGAGTTACATGGTGTGCAATGGCATGGGTACAGTACCAGCAGCCGGATAAGCTTATTGTTAATGAATCAACGAGACAGAAACTGGATCAGTATCTGGAAGACGAGTTCCTTTCGATGATACAGGAGTTTATTACCCATAGATAATATCTATAACACACATAGATGCAAACAATTAGACTGACAGGGGATACGATGATAGAATAGAATGAACAAATTGATTAAACTGGGAGGTAAAATGATGAGAAGAATGAAGAAATATGCTGCACTGTTTCTTGCTATGGTTATGATAGCCGGCATTGCGGGCTGTGAATCCAAGAAAGAAGAAGCTCCTAAGGAAGAAGTGGAAGAAACAACAGAAACAGAAGAGCAGGAAGAAGAAACGGATGAAGAGGAAGTTGCAGATGAGTTTACCGGAGAGTATGTTGTTAACACTGATTATGTAATCGAACATATGAACAGTGAAGATGTGATTCTCGTAGATGCCCGTGGAGAAGAGGCAGCTGCAGAAGAAACGGTAGAAGGTGCGATCGCAACAACATGGCAGTATCTTGCAACCTGTGAAGACGGTGTTCCCGGCGATGCAAACTGGGGATGTATCCTGGATACAGAACGCCTCGGTCAGAGACTGGGTGAACTTGGTCTGGATAAAGAGAAAGAGATTATCTTATTTGCAGCGGCAGATGAAGGCTGGGGAGATGATGGCCGTATTGCATGGGAACTTCTCGCTGCCGGTTATGAAGATGTAAAGATCGTGAATGGTGGATTTCAGGGCCTGAAAGCAGCCGGTGCCGAGATGCAGCAGGGGGCTTCACAGCCACAGCCATGTGAGATTACAGTTGATGCAATTGATGAAACACATGTCATCAATACAGATGAACTTCAGGAAAATTATGACAGTTATAAAGTAGTGGATGTTCGTGCAGACGAAGAATATAACGGAGAGATTCTGTACGGAGAAGCGAATGGAGGACATCTTCCGGGAGCGGTTCACATCCGTTTTACAGATCTGTTTCAGGAGGATTCTACATTAAAGACGAATGCTGAACTTACACAGATGTTTGAAGATGCGGGACTGTCTCAGGACGATCAGATTGTAACCTATTGCACAGGAGGAATCCGTTCTGCGTATATGCAGCTTGTCATGGAAATGTGTGGTTTTGAGCAGGTGAAGAATTATGATGAATCCTTCTACAGATGGGCAGCAGTCGGAGAACTTGAATAACGGCGGGATCAGATGGAGATAAGAAATGGAAGAGAATACGAATAAAAAGTCATGGACGGGGAAAATTATTGTAATTGTATTAATTGTAGCTGCGATTGGTGCATATTATTTTATCCCGTCTGTCAATCGGACGATGAATAATATTGTAAAAATGTTCGCAAGCGGAGATTTTACGGTGGTAAGAGAATTTGTTGCATCTTATGGCGTGTATGCAGTTCTGGTATCATTTGCATTGATGATCTTACAGTCAATAGCGGCACCGCTTCCGGCTTTTTTGATTACTTTTGCCAATGCAAGTCTATTCGGATGGTGGAAAGGAGCAATCCTGTCCTGGTCAAGTGCCATGGCAGGGGCCGCAGTCTGTTTCTTTATTGCAAGAATCCTGGGACGTGATGTGGTGGAAAAGCTTACCAGTAAGGCTGGGCTGGAACAGATTGATGAGTTCTTTGACAAACACGGTCAGCTCAGCATATTAATAGCAAGGCTTCTTCCCTTTATTTCCTTTGATATTGTAAGTTATGCGGCAGGCCTTACATCGATGTCGTTCGGGAGCTTTTTCCTTGCGACGGGAATCGGTCAGCTTCCGGCAACAATCGTATACTCCTATGTGGGAGGAATGCTGACAGGTGGAGCGAAGATGCTGGTATCGGCATTGTTCATCCTGTTTGCACTTGCAGCTCTGATCGTTCTTCTGAAACAGGTTTATTCAGAGCGGCAGAAGAAAAAAGCGAAATAATACTTACGGGGAGAAGATACGTATGAAAAGAAGAATAATATCTGTTGTTTTAGCTGCATTGATGACGTTGTCGCTTGCAGCGTGTGGAAGCAAAAGCGAGGATGCTTCCGGAAATGATGACAGCAATAGTGAAAAATCGATAGAAGAAATGAGTTTCGATGAATTGAAAGAAGCTGCAAAGGGATCTACGGTGACCTTTTATGGCTGGGGTGGAGATGAAAAGCTGAATGAATGGCTGGATGATGTATTTGCACCTCAGATGAAAGAAAAGTATGATATTACGATGGAAAGAGTACCGATGGACATTGATCAGATCTTAAGTCAGTTGTCTGGTGAAATACAGGCCGGTGAGGAAGACGGAAGCATCGATATGATCTGGATCAACGGAGAAAATTTCCAGTCTGCGAAGGAAAATAATATGCTTTATGGACCGTTTACAGACAGGCTTCCGAATTTTAATGATTATATTGATACTGAGTCTGAAGATGTTACGCTGGATTTTGCGTATCCGATCGAGGGCTATGAAGCGCCTTACGGGAAGGCCCAGATGGTTCTGGTTGGAGATACTGCTGTGACATCTGAATTTCCAAAGAGTGCGGAAGAACTTCTGGAATTCGTAAAAAAATATCCGGGCAAAGTTACCTATCCGGCCCTTCCGGATTTTACGGGGAGTGTGTTTGTTCGAAGCATTATCTATGAAATCTGTGGCTATGAACAGTTCCTTAACATGGAAGCTGACAAAGAGACCGTGAAAGAAGCAGTGGAACCGGCTATGGAATACCTGAGACAACTGAATCCTTATCTGTGGAATGAAGGAAAGACTTTCCCGGATTCGTCCACGACTCTTGATAATATGTTTGCAGATGGAGAAGTGATATTAAATGTAACGTATGATGCCTTTGCGACAGCTGTGAAGATTGAGGAAGGCACTTACACGGAAACAACTCAGACATTCCAGTTTGATAAAGGTACGATTGGCAATACGAACTTTATGGCAATTGCGGCAAATTCTCAGAATAAAGCCGGAGCAATGGTTGCCATCAATGAAATGATGTCACCGGAGATTCAGGCGGACAGATACAACACACTGAAAGTACTGCCGGTTGTTGATTATGATAAGCTTTCGGACGAACAGAAAGAAGAATTTGATAAAGTAGACCTGGGAAAAGGCACGATTCCGCAGGATGAGCTTCTGGCGAAACGTCTTCCGGAAATGCCGGCCGAACTGGTTCCGATCATTGAAGAAATCTGGGAAGAAGAGGTCGTTGGCAAATAATGCGAAAGAGACTGACACCATATCTGTTGTTAGTTCCGCAAATAATACTTACATTATTGTTTTTTATAGGATTATGTACTGGAATCATCCAAAGTCTGGGGGTGATTCCAGCATTTGATTTAACGGAACCAACACTGCAGTATTATAAAGAAGTATTGACCAGACCGGATATGTTAACATCCGTTTTTTTCAGTTTATATATTGCATTCACCTCGGCATTGCTGGCAACAGTGGCGGGGGTTTTTCTGTGTATGCTTCTGGTAATGAGTGATAAGGCGAAAGGTCTGATGATGAGGATCGTTCAATTGCCGATTACAGTGCCCCATGTTGTTGTGGCTTTGTTTGTAATCAATATTCTGTCACAGAATGGATTTCTGGCAAGATGTGCATATGCACTTGGTATGATCCGGGATCAGAAGGATTTTCCTGTGTTTATCTATGATACGCATGGAATGGGAATTATCCTGGCATATCTGTGGAAGGAGATTCCTTTTATTGTGTATTTTACGATTGCGTTGATGGCCAATATCAATAATAATCTTGGAGAAGCAGCCGTGAATCTTGGCGCGGGAAGATGGACTGCGTTTCGGAAAGTTACACTTCCCCTGTGCAGAAATACAATTCTGAGCGGATTCCTGATCATATTTGTATTTGCCCTGGGGGCCTATGAACTGCCTCTGCTCCTGGGAGCAACGTCGCCAAAAGCGCTTCCGATTCTGGCATATATACAATATATTCATCCTGACCTCAGGCACCGTCCGTATGCGATGGCTCTGAATGGAATCATTATTATGATATCCCTGCTCTGTGCAGTGGCTTATTTTATATTGATGAAGAAAAATATAAAGGGGCTGTCTGATAAAAAATGAAAACAAGAAATAATAGGATGATAAAAATTATATTGATGTTTTTTGCACTGCTGATTGTTGTTCCTGTGGTATGGATGATCATCTGGGCATTTACAGAGCGATGGGCATGGCCGGACATTCTTCCGCAGGTATTTTCATTCCGTGCAGTAGAGGGAATACTCAGAAAATCCACCCGGCTGGGGCAGATGATGCTTTCGAGTGTATTCATCTCACTGGCGGTGGCGGCATTGGCAGTTGTTATAGGAACAATGACTGCAAGGGCACTGGTGCTGTATCAATTTAAGGGGAGGGACGTTTTGTATTTCTGTTCCATCCTGCCATTTATGGTTCCGGTGACGGTATTTGCCATGGGAATTCAGGTTACGTTTATTAAACTTGGATGGAATAATACGGTTTGGGGAGTTATATGTGCACATCTGGTCTGTTCTCTTCCGTATGCGGTCCGGCTTCTGATGGATGGGACGGAGGCGTTGGGAGATGGACTGGAAGAACAGGCAAGAGTGCTTGGAGCTTCTGAAGGTCAGGCGTTTTTCAGAGTTACTCTTCCGCTTCTGGTGCCGGTTCTTCTGTCAGCATTCAGCATGGCTTATATCGTATCTTTCAGCCAGTATTTTCTGACGCTGCTGATTGGTGGCGGGCAGGTAAAAACTTTTACAATCGTAATGGTTCCGTATCTGCAGGGAGGAGACAGAAATATTGCATGTGTTTACAGTGTGATTTTTCTTGGGATTACTCTGGTGTTGTTTGGAATATTTGAATGGACTGCGGGAAAAGTCAGCAAAAATAACAGTACAGAATTTTATTCATAGAACAGTTAGGAGAAAGCATGAGCCTTAAAATAGAGAATTTGAGTATAAAACTGCAGAAAGAGGAGATTCTTCATGACGTCAGTCTGGAGATCAAAGAAGGAGAATTTGTCTCACTCCTTGGTGCATCTGGCTGTGGAAAAACTACATTGTTGAAAAGTATTGCAGGACTGCTGGAGACAGAAGACGGGTCGATCAGTATAGACGGGCAGAAGATGGATCATGTGGCACCGGAAAAACGGGGGACGGTCATCGTATTTCAGGATCTGAGATTATTTCCGCATATGACAGTAGAAAAAAACATATCCTTTGCCCTGCAATTGAAGAAAGTGCCGAAAAAAGAACAAAAAAAACGTGTGGAAAAGCTTCTTGAAGATGTTCAGCTGTCCGGTTACGGAGATCGACGTATGAAGGAGATGTCGGGAGGGCAGCTTCAAAGAGTGGCTCTTGCAAGAGCTTTGGCGGCAGAGCCAAAAGTACTGCTTCTGGATGAACCATTTTCCGGATTGGATGAGAAACTGAGAATGGAGATGGGAGCTCTGGTAAAAAGGCTGCATCAGGAATGGAAGCTTACAACGATTCTGGTGACACACGATAAGAGAGAAGCACTTCAGATGTCAGACAGGATCGCACTTATGAGTGGGGGGAGAATCCTGCAATATGCATCTCCGGAAGAGATTTTCTATCATCCGAAGACAAAAGCGGTTGCGGAATATTTCGGAAAAACGAATTATCTTCGGGGAAATGCTGTGCAAGGGATATTCCGGTGTGGACTTGGCAGCTGGAAGACAGATATGCCGGATGGAACATATGATGCCATGATACGTCCTTTCAGTATTCGGTTGGTCGATGCGGGAGAATGTGGTACGATTGAAAAAATAGAATTTATGGGTGAGACGGCTGAGATCAGTATCAAGACTTCAGAGAGTCTGGTGATCTGTTCGGTATCCGGGAATGAAAGACGTGTAAGAAATCTGAAGATCGGGGATCATGCAGGAATTGCCGTGAACGAGAAAGAGGTGGTTTATTTTCAATGAAACATATTGTATATGATTGTGATAATACGTTTGGTGTAAGGAATTGTGATGTGGATGACGGGCTTGCACTGCTGTATCTGCTTGGATGTAAGGATGCGATCGTTCATGGGATTACATCGACATTTGGAAACAGTAATATTGAGACGGTTCATCAGACGATTCAAAAGATGTTAAAGGAAATCGGAAGGGAAGATATTACTTTGAAAAGAGGCGGAAACTGTGCGGGTGCTTATCAGAGCGAGGCTGCGGATTATCTTGCCGATATGGCGCGTAAGTACCAAGGAGAGCTGTCGATTCTGGCGACGGGTTCTCTGACGAATATAAGAGGTGCTTATCTTCAGGATTCGAAGTTTTTTGAAAATGTAAAAGAGATCGTGCTGATGGGTGGGATTACGGAGCCGCTGATTTTTGAAAAAAAGGTGATGAATGAGCTCAATTTTTCCTGTGACCCGCTTGCGTCTCTTACGGTTCTGGAAAAGGGCAGACGTGTTTCTGTTATCACAGGGAACAATTGTCTGAAAGTGCTCTTTACGAAAGAAGAATATAAAAAAGAACTGTTTACAAGTGACAGAGATATTGCGAAATATATTCGGGAACGCACAGATTACTGGTTTGGCTATAACCAGGAGGATTATGGAATCCAGGGATTTTATAACTGGGATGTTACGGCTGCAGTCTATCTGATGCATCCGGAGCTGTTTGCTGATGTGAAAGACAGATATGATTTTTCGGGGGAGGATCTGAAGACGGGATATCTGCGTGCGTCCGGGAACGGGAGACAGGAATGTAATCTTCCTGTGATTCTGGAAGAACAGGCCTTTAAAAGGAATATATATGATACCTGGATGAATGTGGAGATGCCAAAGAGATCAAATATGGATTCTACGGTGTGAAAAAATGGTTTAAATATAAAAAAATGAAAATTTTCCCTTGCAAACAAAAAACACATGTGCTAACATATATTAAAAATTTCAATTTATCAAAGTAAAGCGATGAAAGAGACTCTGTTCTTTGGAACTTGACAGGAATGAGGCGTCACCGACTGAGAGCGCCACTTGAGGAATAAGAACAATAGGGAACACTCCGGAGCAGACTGATTGAACTTAAGTAGGTCAGTACGTTGGCGCACGTTACGCGCAAGAGAGGAACCCGATGCTGGGTTCAATGCGGGTGGTACCGCGGATAGCGAAGATGATATCCGTCCCGGAATACGTATGTATTCCGGGACGGTTCTTTTTTTGCCAGCTATTCGTCCCGGGAAGAAAAGGAGGAAAACAGCATG
This sequence comes from Dorea sp., assembly GCA_016295505.1. Taxonomy (GTDB): domain Bacteria; phylum Bacillota; class Clostridia; order Lachnospirales; family Lachnospiraceae; genus Dorea_A. The sequence goes on along the minus strand of JAEDLC010000005.1, from coordinate 26,453 downwards.
GATTATTTAACAGGCGTTCAGCCAAAAGAAACACTGGAAATCAGCGAATTGATGGAACAGACAGTACAGGGATCAATAGTTAAGGTAAACGGTGCGGTTCATACGATCCGCGATATGGGTACCGTGGCATTTGTGATCCTGAGAAAAAGAGAAGGACTTCTTCAGTGTGTATATGAAGAAGGAACTGCAGATTTTGATCTGAAAGAGATTCAGGAAGCGGCAACGATAGAGGTAGAAGGTGTTCTGGAGGCAAATGAGAAAGCACCAAACGGAATTGAAGTCCGTATGGAAAAACTGAGGATATTAAGTGAGCCGGCAGATGAGATGATGCCGCTTGCAATATCCAAATGGAAGTTAAATACGTCTCTTGAGGCAAAATTGAATTATCGCTCTATTTCTCTTAGAAATATCAGAGAACGTGCAAAGTTCAGAATACAGGAAGGACTTACCAGAGCATTCCGGGATTTTCTGTACAGCCAGGGATTTACGGAGATCCATACACCGAAGATCGGTGCAAAAGGAGCTGAGGGCGGAGCGAATATTTTTAAACTGGAATATTTTCACAGACCGGCAGTACTGGCACAGAGCCCACAGTTTTATAAACAGATGATGGTAGGCGTATTTGACAGAGTGTTCGAGACTGCGCCGGTATTCCGTGCTGAAAAACATAACACAAAACGCCATCTGAATGAATACACCAGCCTTGATTTCGAGATGGGATATATTGATGGTTTTGAAGATATCATGGCGATGGAAACAGGATTTCTGCAGTATGCGATGGAGCTTCTGGATAAGGAGTATGCAAAAGAGTTAAAGATCCTCGGAGTGACACTTCCGAAGGTGGATCAGATTCCGGCAGTTCCGTTTAAAGAGATTAAAGAACTGGTAGCTGAAAAGTATGGTCATAAAATGAGAAACCCATTTGACCTGGAGCCGGAAGAAGAAGTACTGATCGGACGTTATGCAAAAGAAGAGTGGGACAGTGACTTTGTATTTGTGACACATTATCCGTCCAAAAAGCGTCCGTTTTATGCAATGGATGATCCGGAGGATACCAGATATACGTTAAGTTTTGATCTGTTGTTCCGGGGGCTTGAGATTACAACCGGCGGACAGCGTATTCATGACTATAAGATGCTGACAGAGAAGATTGCGGCAAGGGGCATGTCAGAAGAGGGCATGGAGCAGTATCTGGCGACCTTCAAACATGGGATGCCGCCTCACGGAGGTCTGGGAATCGGTCTGGAACGTCTGACAATGCAGCTGATCGGGGAAGATAATGTAAGAGAGACAACATTGTTCCCAAGAGACCTGAGCAGATTGGAGCCTTAGTAGAGAGAGAAGGAAATCAGGAGGAAAAAAGAATGGCAAATAAAATATCAGATGAGACCATTGAATATGTAGGTATTCTTGCAAAACTGGAACTGTCCGGTCAGGAAAAAGAGGATGCCAAGGCTGACATGGAAAAGATGCTGGATTATATTGATACACTAAATGAACTGGATACGGAGGGGATTGAACCAATGTCCCATGTATTTCCGGTCCACAATGTATTTCGGGAGGATGTAGTGGCGAATGGAGATGGAAGTGCAGACACCCTTGCCAATGCACCACTTCAGAAAGACCAGAGCTTTAAAGTACCGAAGACGATTGGATAGGAGGAAATGGCAGTATGGATATCACAAGCTTAACGGCGGTAGAGCTGGGGAAAAAGATCAAAGCAAAAGAAATATCTGTAGTGGATGCCGTGAAAGCCTCCATTGCACAGATAGAAAAAGTAGAAAAAGATGTGCACAGCTTTGTGACGATCGATAAAGAAGGAGCGTTGAAGCGTGCAGAAGAAGTGCAGAAACAGATTGATGCCGGAATTCTTACCGGTCCGCTTGCAGGTGTTCCGGTTGCGATCAAGGACAATATGTGTACCAGAGATATGCTGACGACCTGCAGTTCCAGAATACTGGAAAACTTCAGACCGACATTCACTTCAGAAGCGGTGCTGAATCTGGAAAAGGCAGGCGCTGTCATCATTGGCAAGACGAATATGGATGAATTTGCCATGGGAAGTACCACGGAGACATCTTACTATGGTGCAACGAAGAACCCATGGAATCTGAATCATGTTCCGGGTGGATCTTCCGGTGGTTCCTGCGCAGCGGTTGCAGCAGAAGAATGCCCGTACGCACTGGGATCTGATACAGGTGGTTCCATTCGTCAGCCAAGCTCCTTCTGTGGAGTTGTCGGCATTAAGCCGACGTACGGAACGGTATCCCGTTATGGTCTGGTCGCTTATGGATCTTCTCTGGATCAGATCGGACCGATTGCGAAAGATGTTACAGACTGCGCAACGATTCTGGAGGCGATTGCATCTTATGATCTAAAAGACAGTACATCCATTGCGCGGGAAACTTATGGATTTACAAGTGCACTGAAAAGTGACGTGAAGGGGATGCGGATCGGAATTCCGAGAAGCTACTTTGGTGATGGCCTGGATGCAGAAGTAAGAGAACCTATCCTGAATGCAGTAAAGGTGCTGGAAGAAAAAGGAGCAATCGTAGAAGAATTTGATCTGAATCTGGTGAAATATGCGATTCCTGCGTATTATGTCATCGCATCTGCAGAAGCAAGCTCTAACCTTGCACGGTTTGACGGTGTCAAGTACGGATATCGTACGGAAGAATATGAAGGACTTCATAATATGTATAAAAAGACACGTTCCGAAGGCTTCGGACCGGAAGTAAAGAGAAGAATTATGCTTGGATCATTCGTTCTGAGCTCTGGATACTATGATGCATATTATCTGAAGGCACTTCGGACGAAGGCACTGATCAAGCAGGAATTTGATCGGGCATTTGAAAAATATGATGTGATCATTGCTCCGGCAGCACCGACAACAGCTCCTGAGATTGGAAAGAGCTTAAGTGATCCGATTAAAATGTATCTGGGAGATATTTATACGATATCCGTGAACCTTGCGGGCCTTCCGGGAATCACGATCCCGGTCGGGAAGGATACGAAGGGACTGCCGGTTGGTATGCAGATCATCGGAAACTGTTTTGAGGAAAATAAGATTATCCGCGCAGCATATACATTTGAACAGACAAAGACATATGAAAGACCAGAGATCGCAAAGGAGGCAAGATAATCATGGCAAAGCAATATGAAACCGTTATCGGACTGGAAGTCCATGTGGAACTTGCAACTAAGACGAAAATATTCTGTTCCTGCAGTACGGAATTCGGAGGTGCGCCAAATACACACACCTGTCCGGTATGTACCGGTATGCCCGGATCTCTTCCCGTGTTAAACAAACAGGTAGTAGAATATGCAATGGCGATAGGTCTGGCAACGAATTGTGATATTACAAAGGTATGTAAATTTGACAGAAAAAATTATTTCTATCCGGACAATCCGCAGAATTACCAGATTTCACAGCTGTATCTGCCGATTGCCAGAAATGGATATGTAGAGATTGAAGTCGGAGATACCAGAAAGAAGGTTCGCATCCATGAAATGCATATGGAAGAGGATGCGGGCAAACTGATTCATGATGAATGGGATGATACTTCTCTGGTTGACTACAACCGAAGCGGTGTACCATTGGTTGAGATCGTGTCAGAACCGGATATGCGCTCCGCGGATGAGGTAATCGCATATCTGGAAAAACTGCGCACGATTATCCAGTATCTTGGCGCTTCCGACTGTAAGCTTCAGGAAGGATCGATGCGAGCAGATGTAAACCTGTCCGTCAGAGAAGCAGGAACAAAAGAATTCGGGACCCGTACAGAGATGAAGAACCTGAACTCTTTCAAGGCGATTGCAAGAGCCATCGAAGGAGAGCGCGAACGCCAGATTGAGCTGATTGAGGCCGGAAAAGCGGTTGTTCAGGAGACCAGAAGATGGGATGATAACAAAGAATCATCACATGCGATGCGTTCCAAGGAGGACGCACAGGATTATCGCTATTTCCCGGAACCGGATCTTGTACCGATCGTGATCAGTGATGAATGGATTGAAAAGATCAGATCCCGGCAGCCGGAATTCCGTGATGAGAAGCTTCAGCGTTACAAAAAGGAATTTGATATTCCGCAATACGATGCAGAGATTATCACGGAATCAAAACATATGGCGGATATTTTTGAGAAAACGACTGCCATCTGTGGAAAGCCCAAAAAGGTATCCAACTGGCTCATGGTGGAGACGATGCGTCTCTTAAAAGAACAGGGAATGGAGCCGGAAGATATCAGATTTTCGCCGGAGAATCTTGCAAAGCTGATTGAACTTACAGAAGCAGGAACAGTCAACAGTTCCGTAGCAAAAGAGGTGTTTGAGCAGATTTTTGCAAAAGATGTAGATCCGGATCAGTATGTGGAAGAACACGGGTTGAAAACAGTGAATGATGAAGGTGCACTGGAGGCTGTTCTGGAGAAAGTAATTGCAGATAATCCACAGGCAGTTGCAGATTACAGAGGAGGAAAAGAAAAGGCACTTGGCGCACTGGTGGGTCAGACGATGAAGGCCATGAAAGGAAAGGCAAATCCAGGAATGGTAAATCAAAAATTAAAAGAAATGTTAAAATAAGAAGAGCATTTCGCAGAGTGTACGCAGACTTCTGGACATATGGTTACAATCTGTGCTACAATTTGGGATGCAAAAACATTTTGGGAAATAAAAATAAAACAAGACAATAGAAAAGGAGATGTCATATGGGAGGTTTTTTTGGTGTAGCATCAAAGGAAGACTGTGTACTTGAACTTTTTTATGGTGTGGATTATCATTCTCATCTAGGAACAAGGCGCGGAGGAATGGCAACATATGGAGAAGGGGGATTCAATCGAGCAATCCATAATATTGAAAATACTCCGTTTCGTACTAAGTTTGATCGGGATGTAGGGGAAATGAAGGGAAATCTTGGAATCGGATGTATCTCTGATTTTGAGCCTCAGCCGCTGTTGATCCGTTCAAAACTTGGAAGTTTTGCAATTACAACTGTTGGAAAGGTCAATAATTACGATGAACTGCTGAAGCAGTTGTATGACAGCGCACATTCTCATTTTCAGGAGATGACGAATGGGCAGATTAACATTACAGAGCTGATTGCTGCTTTGATCTGTGAAAAAGATTCCATTCTGGAAGGTATCAAATATGTACAGGAACTGGTGGACGGCTCTATGACACTATTGATTCTGACGCAGGAGGGAATCTATGCTGCCAGAGACCGTTACGGAAGAACACCGCTTGTGATCGGCCGTAAGGATCATGCATACTGTGTTTCTTTTGAAAGTCATGCATATATTAATCTTGGATATGTTGATTACAAGGAACTGGGACCGGCAGAGATTGTATTTGTTACTCCGGAAGGTGTTGAGACGCTGAGTGCTCCGAAGGAAGAGATGAAGATCTGCTCTTTCCTGTGGGTATACTATGGATATCCGACTTCTTCCTATGAGGGAGTCAATGTGGAAGAGATGCGTTATCGATGCGGAAGTATGCTGGCAAAAAGAGATGGAGATTCTGTTCATCCGGATATTGTTGCAGGTGTTCCGGATTCCGGAATTGCACATGCGATCGGATATGCCAATGAATCGGGTATCCCGTATGCAAGACCGTTTATCAAATATACGCCTACATGGCCGCGTTCTTTTATGCCGACCAATCAGAATCAGAGGAATCTGATTGCGCGTATGAAACTGATTCCGGTACATGCATTGATTGAGGATAAGAAACTCCTGTTGATTGATGATTCTATCGTACGTGGAACACAGCTTCGCGAGACGACAGAATTCCTGTATCAGAGCGGAGCCAAGGAAGTACATGTTCGTCCTGCATGCCCACCGATCATGTATGGATGTAAGTACCTGAACTTTTCACGTTCCAAGTCAGAGATGGAGCTGATCGCCAGACAGATGATCAGAAAACGCGAAGGAGACGATGTATCAAAGGAAGTGCTTGAGGAATATGCAAATCCGTGCAGCTGTAAATATGCGCAGATGATAGAGGATATCCGCAAACAGCAGAATTTCACGACGCTGCGATACCACAGACTGGATGATCTGCTTGCTTCTATCGGCATTGAACCTTGTAAAGTATGTACATATTGCTTCAACGGCAAAGAATGATAAAATCAGACCACGAATCTATAAGAGCCCGGGAGATGGACAGAATGCTGTCTGTCTCCCGGGCTCTTATAGATTCGGGCCAGATTCCTTTCCACAGTTTACGATACTTGAAACAGAAGGGATAGCGCAGGCGGAACTTTAGAATAATTTAATTATTAAGTTTCCTTATTCGTCTGTTATACGTGTTATAATATAAAGAAATAATGGCGGGATGTATATACGAAAGGAGCAAATATGAGTGGATTTGTTACCCTGGAGGGTGTGAAAAAGATATATCGGATGGGCGAAGTTGAGATTATGGCTGCGGCAGGTATTGATTTTGAGATTCAAAAGGGAGAGTTTGCTGTGGTAGTAGGGCCAAGTGGTGCCGGTAAGACTACGGTGCTGAATATTCTGGGCGGCATGGATACCGCATCAGAAGGAAAAGTGATCGTAGACGGAGAAGATATTGCCGGGTATTCGCAGAAGCAGTTAACGGCCTATCGGAGAGATGATATTGGTTTTGTGTTCCAGTTCTATAATCTGATTCCCAATCTGACCGCGCTGGAGAATGTAGAACTGGCGCTTCAGATCTGTAAAAATCCGATGGATGCTGCACAGGTCATGGAAGAGGTTGGACTGGGAGATCGACTGGACAATTTTCCGGCACAGCTGTCAGGCGGAGAGCAGCAGAGAGTATCGATTGCAAGAGCACTTGCGAAAAATCCGAAACTTCTTCTCTGTGATGAGCCGACAGGAGCGCTGGATTATAATACCGGAAAATCAATCTTAAAGCTTTTGCAGGATACCTGCAGAGAAAAAGGAATGACGGTCATTCTGATCACACATAATTCGGCAATTGCACCGATGGCAGACAGAGTGATCAAGATTAAAAATGGAAAAGTATCCAGGATTATCCGAAATGAACATCCGGTATCTGTTGAGACAATAGAATGGTAGGAACGAAAGATGAAGAAAAAAGTAACGCGTAAAGATTTTTATATGGAGATCAGGAGAAGTCCGGGGCGCTTTCTGTCCATTCTTTTTATTGTTGCGCTGGGAGTGGCATTTTTTTCCGGAATCCGGGCGGCAGAACCATCCATGAGGATTACCGGAGATGCGTATTTTGACGGCGACAGCCTGATGGATATCAAAGCACTCAGTACTTATGGGGTAACAGAGGATGACGTAAAGGCAATAGAAGAGGTAGAAGGAGTTGCAGATGCCGAGGGGGCCTACAGTGCGGATTTTCTGTACAATGTAGAAGATGAGCAGACGGTACTGCATGTCATGTCTTTACAGGAACAGATGAATGAAGTCACGGTCAGTGAAGGAAGACTCCCTGAGAAAGTGGGAGAATGTCTGGCGGATGATGAATCGGATTATCAGATCGGAGATGTGATCACACTGGAGAGCGGGACAGATGATCCGGTGTCAGATACTTTAAAAACAGAAAAACTTAAGGTGGTCGGAAGAGGAAACAGCCCCTGCTACATATCTTACGGACGAGGAAGTACAACGATCGGTACCGGTAATATAGATGCGTTTCTTATCGTTCCGGAGAGCACCTTTGATCTGGATGTGTATACAGAAGTATACGTCCGGGTGGAAGGAGCGGAAAAGCTGCTTGCTTTTTCGGACGAATATGAAGACTGCGTGGAAGAGGTAATGGATCATATAGAAGCCATTACGGATGAAAGAGCATCTGTACGCAGGCAGGAGATTGTGGATGAGGCAAATGAAAAGCTTGCAGATGCCAGAAAAGAACTGGAAGATGGAAAGCAGGAAGCTGAAAAAGAGTTAAATGATGCAGCGCAGGAACTTGCAGATGCTAAGAAGCAGCTGGATGATGCAAAGCAGAAGATCAGTGACGGCAGGCAACAGATTGCAGATGCAAAATCTACTCTGGCAGAAAAACAACAGGAACTGGATGCGGCAAAAGCGCAGTATCAGTCCGGAGTGCAGCAGCTTGCAGAAGGACGTATGGCATACGAATCAGGACTGGCACAGTTTGAAGCGGGAAAGGCACAGGCGGAGGCACAGATCAAAGAAGGTGAAGTGGGACTTGAGCTGATGCGTCAGAGTCTGGATGCTTCTTGGATAGAATATGAGCAGCTTCTTGCCATGATTCCTGAAAGTCCGCAGGAGGGAACACCGGAATACGAAAAATGGAAAGAGGACAATCAGGAACTGCTGATGCAGGCAGAACAGATGAAAGCAGCTCTGGATGCACAGGAGCAGATCTATCAGGAGCAGACGGCGAATCTGGAGGCAGCAAAACAGCAGCTTCTGGAGACACAGAAGATGCTTGATAGTACAAAGGCGCAGTTGGATGCGAGTGAAGCAGAGCTTATGCAGGCTGATCAGAAGCTGCAAGACGGGCAGGCTCAGATTCAGTCCGGATGGAAGGAAATACAGGACAGCGAAAAGGAACTGGCAGACGGAGAAGCTGAGATTGCGAAGAATGAAGCGAAGCTTGCAGATGCCAGAACAGAATATGAAGAGGGAAAGGCAGAAGCGGAAGCTGAGATTGCAGACGGAGAAGCCGAGATTGCAGATGCAGAAGAAGAAATTGCCAAAATTGAATCTCCGAAATGGTATGTATATGACAGAAGTACCTTGACAGAGTATAACGGACTTGGAGAAAATGCAGAACGAATCGGAGCGATAGGAAGAGTATTTCCGGTCATCTTCTTCCTGGTGGCAGCGCTGATCAGCCTGACCAGTATGACCCGTATGGTGGAAGAGCAGAGAATTTCTATCGGAACAATGAAGGCTCTTGGATATGGTAAATTTACGATTGCTGCGAAATATCTGGGATACGCACTTCTTGCAACGGCTGGAGGAAGTATCTTTGGAGTATTGGTGGGTGAAAAGATTCTGCCGTATATTATCATATATGCATATGGGATTCTATACCGGCATATTCCGAAGATTCTGGTGCCGTATGACTGGACATATGCAGCAATGGCATCGGTAGCGGCAATCGCATGCACAACAATCGCAACACTTCTGGCGTGTTATCGGGAGCTGGGGGCTCAGCCGGCCGTACTGATGCGTCCGCCGGCGCCCAAAAAAGGAAAACGCGTTTTCCTTGAGCATATTTCATTTGTCTGGAAACATCTGAACTTTACATGGAAGTCGACGGTTCGTAATCTGATGCGTTATAAAAAACGGTTCTTTATGACGATTTTTGGAATCAGTGGATGTATGGCACTGATGCTGGTTGGATTTGGACTGCGTGATTCGGTATATGAGATTGCAGATCTCCAGTATGCAGAAATTCAGGTGTACGATGGAAGTATCTACCTGCAGGAAGACCTGACGGAGGAAGACAGAGAACATCTGACACAGTACCTCGAAGAAGATGATGATCTGGCCCGGTTCATGGAAGCGGATATGAAGAAAATCACGCTTGCCAATGGGAAGAAAGAAAGAGATACTTATCAGTGTATCTTAAGTTCTTCTGAGAATGCAGATGATTATGTTCATTTTCGGGATCGAAAAACAAAAGAGGTGTATCATCTGTCAGACGACGGAGTGATTATCAGTGAAAAAACGGCAAAACTTCTGGATGCCAAAGTGGGCGATACCATTTGTATCAGGGATAAAGAGAATGGAAATAAGGAGGTAAGGATCGATCATATCTGCGAGAACTACATGGGACATTACATGTACATGACTCCGAAGTATTACGAGAAAGTGTACGGGGAGAAACCGGAGTATAACAGCGTATTCTTTGCAGTAGACGACTCTTACTCCAAGGAAGACCTGGAAGATGCAGGACAGGATATACTTGCACAGGAGGAAGTCTTAAGTGTCGGCTATATGCATGACATTGAAAAACAGCTGGATGATATGCTCGGAAGTCTGAATCTGGTAATCGTAGTACTGATTATATCTGCCGGAATGCTGGCATTTGTTGTACTCTATAATCTGAATACGATCAATATTGCAGAAAGAAAGAGAGAACTGGCAACCTTACGGGTGCTTGGCTTTTATAATCCGGAAGTTGCAGGTTATGTGTATCGTGAAAATATCCTGCTGACACTGATCGGTGCGCTGGTCGGTGTAGGACTGGGCAGGGTCCTGCATCTGTTCATCATTCAGACTGTGGAAGTGGATGCGGCAATGTTTGGAAGGAATATTAATTTCCCGAGTTACATATACAGTCTGTTGTTTACGATAGCATTTTCCATGATCGTAAACGGAATTATGTATTTTAAAATTAAGAAAATCGATATGGTGGAATCACTAAAAAGTATCGAATAGAAAGAATGCGGTTTAATAAAAAGTTTATAAATTTCACAGAATTGTTAGCACTCTTTTTGAAAGAGTGCTAATTTCCTATTGACTTTTATTTTTTTCGGTATTATCATATCTTTTGAACAAAACGAAGACTTTAATGCAAATAAAAAATATAATAAACAGGAGTGGTAAAAATGGAAGCAAAAAAAGGTAGTTTGTCAATCAGCAGTGAGAACATATTTCCGATCATAAAGAAATGGGTGTATTCTGATCACGATATTTTCGCCCGTGAGATGGTATCGAACGGATGTGATGCGATCACGAAGTTAAAGAAGCTGGATATGATGGGAGAATATCAGCTTCCGGATGGTTATAAGCCAGCCATCCGGATTGAAGTGAATCCGGAAGAAAAGACGTTGAAATTTACGGATAACGGTCTTGGTATGACAGCAGATGAAGTAGAAGAGTATATTACACAGATTGCTTTTTCAGGTGCGACACAGTTTCTTGAAAAATATAAAGACAAGACAACAGAAGATGATATGATCGGTCATTTTGGTCTGGGATTCTATTCCGCGTTCATGGTTGCGGATGAAGTTCACATCGATACTCTTTCTTATAAAGAAGGCGCAACGCCGGTACACTGGGTAAGCAATGGCGGTACCGAATATGAGATGGAAGATGGCGATAAGGACACGGTAGGCTCCACTATGACATTGTACCTGAACGAGGACAGCCTGGAATTTGCAAATGAGTATCGGATGAGAGAAGTAATTGATAAATACTGTTCTTTCATGCCGGTAGAGATCTTCCTTAGCAAAGCGAATGCAGAGCCTGAGTATGAGACGATTGATGAAGCAGAGCTGAAAGAAGATGATGTGGTTGTTGAGCATATCCATGAAGAAGCAAAGATGGAAGAAAAAGAAAATGAAAACGGCGAGAAGGAAATGGTAGAAGTAGAGCCTGCCAAAGAGAAGGTTAAGATCGAAAAACGTCCGGTTTCATTGAGTGATATCCATCCGCTGTGGACAAAGCATCCAAATGAATGCTCGGATGAAGATTATAAGGAATTCTATAGAAAGGTATTTATGGATTATAAGGAGCCATTGTTCTGGATCCATCTGAACATGGATTATCCGTTTAACTTAAAGGGTATTCTGTATTTCCCGAGAATCAATACCGAATACGATTCCATAGAAGGAACGATCAAGCTGTATAATAACCAGGTATTTATTGCCGATAATATTAAGGAAGTCATTCCGGAATACCTGATGGTATTAAAAGGAGTTATTGACTGTCCGGATCTGCCGCTGAACGTATCCAGAAGCGCGCTTCAGAATGATGGATTTGTAAATAAGATCTCCGAGTATATTTCCAAAAAGGTTGCAGATAAACTTGCCGGAATGTGCAAGACAAAGAGAGAAGAATATGAAAAATACTGGGACAGCATCAGTCCGTTCATCAAATTCGGCTGCCTGAAAGATGAAAAATTCTGTGACAAGATGAAAGATGCAATATTGTTTAAGAATCTGGATCACAAATATCTGACTCTGAAGGACTGCATTGAAGAAAACGGCGGGGAAGTTGTAGAACCGAATGAAAATAAAGATGAAGAAAATACAGATGAGAACAATGTAGAAGAGATTAAAACAACCATTTATTATGTAACGGATGAGGTTCAGCAGAGCCAGTATATCAATATGTTCAGGAACCAGGGACAGGATGCGGTTATTCTGGGACACAATATTGATTCTCCGTTTATCACTCAGCTGGAACAGCGCAATCCAAAGATCCGTTTCCAGAGAATTGACGCCGATGTTACCGAGCATGTAAAAGAAGAAGTGGCAGAGGAAGAGAAGGAAGAGTTTAAGAAAACATCAGACAGCCTGATTGAGATCTTCCGCAAAGAACTTGGCAATGAAAAACTGGATGTTAAGATTGAGAAATTAAAAGATAATAACGTTGCTTCTATGATGACGTTGTCTGAGCAAAATCGCCGTATGCAGGAAATGATGAAAATGTACGGCATGAGCGACATGGATATGGGTGGAGAAAGTACACTGATCCTGAATGCGAACCATCCGCTGGTAAAATATGTAGCAGAGCATAAGGAAGGAGAAAATACAGGACTGATCTGCAAGCAGCTGTATGACCTTGCAATGCTGGCGCATAAACCGCTGAATCCGGGTGAAATGACGGCATTTGTAAACAGAAGCAATGAGATTATGATGCTTCTTGCAAAATAATAATTGAAATAAAAAATGAGTAACTGTACAGATACAGTTGCTCATTTTTTTATGGATTGCAGTGAATATCAGAAATCTGTGCGCATAAAGCGAAGTAGTTCTTCGACATAAGAATCCCATTCCCGTTCCAGGGTTTTGTCCAGTGTAAACGTATGCATGGAGGTTCCGGTAATACATTGAAGGGTATTCCCGTCATAATGAAAGTTCAGATACAGTCCCTGGATATCTTCCGGACGATATCCGGTGAGTCCCTTTTGAAGAAGAAATTCCGGAACTGAAGATGGTGGAAGAGCCAGAACAATTTTAAAGTTCAGAGGGGTACGTTTGCCGCGAATGATACTCAGACAAAATTCTCGTACATGTTTCCAGAGTGAGTAGGTATTTTCCGGAGGATCATCAAAAAAGTCCTTCTGCAGAAATCCATCGATTGAGAATCTGTTAAAGGTGGTGATATTGCCTTCAATAAACAGAAATGAGTCAAAGGTTTCCCGAAGCAGCAGATGAGCCATGCAGTTTTTTGCGGATAACGTATATACATTCATATGGATAACTCCTTTTCTGATAGATAAATCATTGGACAGTAGTAATAGTATAACATATATTTGACTTTTATAGGGGAAAACAGTAAAATAAACTTATATGTGCAAATGAGGAGATATTGAGATTAAGTGAACGATAAAATGAAAAAAAAGATAGAAAAACTGGAAGAAAAGGATAATGTGCTTCGAATTGCTGTGACCCTGGTTATCGCACTTCTGGCAATCGGAATTATTGTTGTGGCTGTAAAGCTTATGAATCCGAAAGTGGATACGGACCAGGGGATGGCATTCCTGAAAAAAATGGATAAGAAAGATGTGGCGACAGTAGAAAAGAAGGTGCAGGCCCTGGAAGATGAGGAGCGGGCGGCAGATGAGGAATGGGCCAATCGTCCGGTGAAAGAAAAGTTTGCAGGTGCGTTCATCATCGGGGATTCCATTACACAGGGGCTGTATGAATATGGAGTTCTGGATCAGGCTAATGTCATGGCAGATCGAGGAACGGAAGTGTCAAAAAATAACAGCAATAAGATTGAGGAACATATAGAAAAAGCAAAAGAGCTGAATCCGCAGGTGCTGTTTCTGGCATATGGAATGAATGATGTGGAAGCAGTGCGCGGAGATGCAGATGCATTTCAGGATAACTATCGTCCGATCATTGAGGATCTGAAAAAATCGCTGCCGGATACGAAGATCTATATTAACAGCATCCTTCCGGCGGCGCAGTCCGCAATTGACAGGAATGAATGGTATGGAAATATTCCGGAATTTAATCAGAAACTGAAAGAATTGTGTGAAAAGGAGAGAGTAACATTTATCGATAATACAGATCTTGTGAAAAGTGAGTATTATGCGGATGACGGAATACACATGGCACCGGCTTTTTATACGGCCTGGGTGAATCGTATGGCGGAGGTCGCAGAATTATAATGAAAAGAAGAAAAATAGATCTGATCAACATATTAAAATATGGAATGGTTCTCGTATTTGTTGTCTATATTATATTTCTTGTGTCAAGGCAGGGCGGTAATGATGTGACGGTAAAGACGATCAGCGAGAATATCCTGAAAGTGGCGAAAACGGAAGGAATGACGAAAGGAACAACGCAGGACCTGAAGAAATATTACGGTTTGAATTCCAATGATTTTGACGGTGTTATGCTTTATATTCCGGACGATGTCATGAGTGTAAATGAAATTCTTGTGGTAAAGCTGAAGGATCGGTCACAGGCGGAAGAAGTGGAAAAAGCGGTAGAAAACCGAAGAAAGACACAGAAAAACAGTTTTGAAGGCTATGGTGTACAACAGACGAAGCTGATTAATTCTTCTGTGATGGTGAGCAGAGGATATTATGTTCTGTTTACAATTTCGGAAGATGCAGATGCAATCTATGAAGCGTTTAAGAAAAGTATATAAAGAGGAATCTAAAAGAGATGTTATTTAGCAGTATTGTATTTTTATTTACATTTTTGCCGATTATTTTAATATTATATTACATTGCGCCGGGACGAATCAAAAACCTGGTGCTGCTGCTGGGGAGCCTTTTGTTTTATGCATGGGGAGAACCGGTCTATATATTTCTGATGATTTTCTCTATTATTTTCAATTATGTCAGTGGATTGGATATTGCAAGAAATCTGAGGAACAAACATGCGAAAAAGAGGAGCCTTATATTTAATATTGCGGTGAATCTGTGCGTGCTGGGATTTTTTAAATATGAGGGCTTTGTATTGGATTCGCTGAATGCGGTGTTTCCCTTCCATATTTCTTATCAGGAATTACCGCTTCCGATCGGAATCTCATTTTATACATTTCAGATATTGTCATACATTATAGATGTTTACAGAGAAAATGTAAAGGTACAGAAGAACTTTATGGATTTTGCATTGTATGTAACAATGTTTCCGCAGTTGATTGCCGGACCGATCGTAAAATATGCAGAGATAGAGAAACAGCTGCATGTCCGCAGGACGTCGTGGAATAAGTTCGGAGACGGCGCAATGTTCTTCATCCGGGGACTTTCCAAAAAGGTATTGCTTGCCAATACCGTGGGGATGGTGTTTACGGAAGTGACAACACTTCCTGCGGGGCAGATTTCTGTCCTGAGCGCATGGCTTGGATGTGCGGCATACACGTTCCAGATCTATTTTGACTTCAGTGGTTATTCGGATATGGCTGTCGGTCTGGGTAAGATGTTCGGATTTGAATTTGAGAAAAACTTTGATTATCCTTATATTTCTGCAAGTATTACAGAATTCTGGCGCAGATGGCATATCTCACTGAGTACCTGGTTCAAAGAGTATCTGTACATTCCGCTGGGCGGCAACCGTGTGTCGGTCGGAAAACATATCAGAAATCTGCTGATTGTATGGTTCCTGACAGGATTATGGCATGGGGCTGCATGGAATTTTGTGGCATGGGGATTATATTATGGAGTGATACTGATCATTGAAAAATATCTGCTGGCACCGGTTCTTGAGAAACTTCCGAGGTTTTTTGGTCATCTTTACAGTCTGCTGCTGGTAATGATCGGATGGGTTTTATTCTTCAGTCCGTCGTTTGGAAGTGCGGCAGGATACATAGGGATGATGTTCGGAGCAGGAGCACATGGAATCGTTGACCGGGAGAGTCTTTATCTCCTCACGACGAATCTGGTCCTGTGGGTGATACTGATCATTGGTTCCACACCTGTGGTACATAAAAAATATGAAGCTGTTGTCTGCAGAAAAGGGCAGGAGAAGGTAATTGTGAACTGTATGATATATGCGGTTCTGTTTATTCTGTGTGTTGCGTATCTGGTGACGGAAACATATAACCCATTTCTGTATTTCAGATTTTAGGAGATCTTATGAGCGAGTCAAAAAAAGCGAAAAGAAAACTGCATAGAAGGAAGCTGGCCGCCTTACTTTTTTTAATGATGCTGGGAATTATCTGTCTGTTCAATCTTGTTTCCGGGGATAAGGAATACTCGGAAAAGGAAAATCGTATGCTGCAGCAGAGGCCTCAATTTACTTTGGCGGGAATTGAAAGTGGACGTCTGATGGAACAGTATGAAAGTTATCTGTCTGATCAGTTTGTGGGAAGAAATTTTTGGGTGTCTTTGAAAACTCGTATAGATCTTCTGGCGGGGAAAAGAGAGTCCAATGGTGTTTTTAAAGGAAAGAATCACTATCTGCTGGAGGATATTGCATCGCCGGATCAGGAACAGATGGCGCAAAATATTGAGGCGATAGAGTCGTTTGAAAATAAATACCAGGATATTCCAATGTATATGATGCTGGTTCCGAATGCGGCAAATATAGAATCGGGAAAACTTCCCGGATTTGCGGTCACAGAAGATCAGAATCAGATATTCCGGAATATTCAAAAGGAACTGGGAGATTATATTAACTGGGTGGATGTGACAAAAACTCTGAAAAAGCATAAGTCAGAAGATATTTATTATCATACCGATCATCACTGGACGACGCTTGGAGCTTTTTATGCTTTTCAGGAACTTGCTTCTTCCATGAAGCTGGATACTTCAAAGGTATCTGAATGGAAATCTTATGCAGTTACCAGTGAGTTTAACGGTACGTTGTCTGCGACAAGCGGATATGAGACCGGATATGAAGAGCCCATCTATATCTATGCTCCTGAGAATATCGAGGATGCTCCGGAGGTAGTTGTTAATTATGTGAATGAGAAGAAAAAAACGGCTACATTGTATGATTCTTCCAAGCTGGAAGAAAAGGATAAGTACGCGATGTTTCTGGGCGGTAATTATCCGATGATTGATATTCGTACAACGGCAGATACAACGGACCGGCTTCTTCTGATCAAGGATTCATATGCAAACTGTCTGGTCCCGTTTCTTGTGCCGTATTACAGAGAGATCATCATTATCGATCCGAGGTACTATTATGGGGACATTACAGAGGTAATGGAAAGTAATAAGATAACGAGTGTTCTGTTCTTATATAATGGAAATACGTTTGTAGAAGATAATAGTATCAACGGGGTGCTTGAAAATGATGCGACTGAATAAATATATCAGTGATGCCGGCGTATGTTCCAGAAGAGAAGCAGATCGGCTGATCGAAAGTGGAAGAGTGACTGTAGACGGCAGGAAAGCAGTTCAGGGAATGAAGGTTGGCCCGGAGCAGGAAGTCAGGATCGGAAAAAAGAAGATTGTATGCAGGGAAGAAAAGACAGTCCTGGCGGTGTATAAGCCTGCCGGGATTGTTTGCACAGAAGACAAAAGGGAGAAAAGGAATATCATCCGTTTCCTGAATTATCCGGTCAGGGTTACTTATGCAGGCAGGCTTGATAAAGATTCCGAGGGACTTCTGATCATGACGAATGACGGGGATCTGATTAATGGAATGATGCGGGCGAGGTATTGCCACGAAAAAGAATATAAAGTAACCGTAGACAGACCTGTTACCGATTCTTTTCTGGAAAATATGCGAAAAGGTGTCAGGATTACCGACAGAGAAAAACATCTGGATGCGATTACCAGACCATGTGATGTAGAAAAACTGGGAACCTATACATTTTCCATCGTTCTTACACAGGGACTGAATCGCCAGATCCGGAGAATGTGTGAGGTGCTGGGATATAAAGTGACCAGATTAAAGAGAACCAGGATTATGAATGTGGAACTGGGAGCAATGAAACCGGGAGAACGCAGAGAATTAACGAAACAGGAGTTGATAGAATTATATGAGCGATTGGAAAAAGGCCAGAATGCAGGAACTGGTAGAATTACTGAATAGGGCAGGTCGGGCATACTATCAGGATGCAGAAGAAATCATGAGTAATTATGAGTATGACCGGTTGTATGATGAACTTCAGGAGTTGGAAAGGGAGCTGGGGATCACACTTTCCAACAGTCCAACGGTCAATGTGGGATATGAGGTGCTCAGTGAGCTTCCGAAGGAACGCCATGAGAGGCCTATGTTGTCTCTGGATAAAACCAAGGATGTAGAAGATCTGAAAAAGTTTGTAGGGGATCAGAAAGCTTTGATGTCATGGAAGATGGATGGACTGACGATCGTTCTGACTTACCGTGAAGGGAAGCTTTATAAAGCAGTTACAAGAGGAAACGGAGAAGTCGGAGAAGTAATTACCAACAATGCAAGAGTATTCAGAAATATCCCTCTTCAGATTGCATACCAGGGAGAATTGATCCTGCGGGGAGAAGCGGTGATCGGATATCGTGACTTTGAGAAGATCAATGAAGAGATTGAAGATGTAGATGCAAAATATAAAAATCCAAGAAACCTGTGCAGCGGTTCTGTGCGTCAGCTGAATAATGAGATTACGGCCAGACGAAATGTAAAGTTTTATGCATTTACGCTGGTGCAGGCAGAAGATGTAGATTTTCACAATTCCAGAGAGTGTCAGATGAACTGGTTAAAGGAGCAGGGATTTGAGATCGTGGAATTTCATATGGTGACAAAAGACACAGTAGAGCAGGAAGTTATTAATTTTTCAAAAAAAATTGAAAAAAATGATTTTCCATCGGATGGACTTGTGTTAGTATATGATGATATAGCGTATGGACAGTCTCTGGGCAGGACTTCAAAATTTCCACGGGATTCTTATGCTTTTAAATGGGCAGATGAAGTTCGTCAGACGAAGCTTCTGGAGATCGAGTGGAGTCCGTCAAGAACAGGACTGATCAATCCGGTCGCTATATTTGAACCGGTGGAACTGGAAGGAACAACGGTGAGCCGCGCCAGTGTGCATAATATCAGTATTATGGAAGAACTGGAACTGGGAATTGGAGATACCATAGAAGTTTATAAGGCTAATATGATTATTCCGCAGATTGCTCAGAACCTGACAAGAAGCGGTGTGAAGGATATTCCGGAAAAATGTCCGGTCTGTCAGGGCCAGACACAGATTCGCAAAGTCAGCAATGCAAAGTCTCTGTATTGCCTCAATCCGGAATGTCAGGCAAAGCATGTCAAGTCATTTGCCTTGTTTGTGAGCAGAGATGCGCTTAATATAGAAGGACTGTCAGAGGCAACCCTGGAGAAGTTCATTTCAAGAGGATATATCCGGACATTTGCAGATATCTTCCACCTGGATCAGTATCAGGAAGAGATTCAGAAGATGGAAGGATTCGGGGAAAAATCATATAAAAATCTGATGGACAGTATCGAAAAGGCAAGGACAACAACGCTGCCAAGAGTCATCTATGCATTGGGAATTGCCAATATCGGACTTGCAAATGCAAAAGTCATCTGTCGGGAATTCCGGTATGATGTGGAAGCAATGCTGCGTGCAGATGAAGAAGAGTTAAGCCAAATTGCGGGAATTGGCGGAGTGATCGCAAAAGCGTATGTTGATTATTTTGCAGATGAAGTACATGTGGAACGTTTTCGCAGACTTCTTGCAGAACTTGTGATCCCGGATGAGGAAAAAGAAACAAAGCAGCAGATCTTTGCCGGAGTAAATTTTGTAATTACCGGAAGCGTTACGCATTTTGCCAATCGGGGTGAAGTCAAAGAGCTGATAGAGAGTCTGGGAGGAAAGGTTACAGGTTCGGTAACTTCAAAGACGAATTATCTGATCAATAATGACGTAACGTCAACATCATCTAAGAATAAAAAGGCCAATGAACTGGGAATTCCCATCATATCGGAAGAAACATTTCTTTCCATGGTGAATCGTGAGGGAAAATTACAATAGAAAGAAGGAGAAAAAATGTCTGAACACGATAACAGAGACGATCAGGAAATCGAAAAAGTGAAAGATGCTGAAGTTCAAGTGGAAGACAAGAAACAGAATAATGACGATGATTATGAAAAAGTTTGTTTTATCTGTCATCGACCGGAAAGTGTTGCCGGAAAGATGATCGATCTTCCTAATCATATCTCTGTGTGCAGTGACTGTATGCAGAAAAGTTTTGATATCATGTCTAACGGACAGATGGATTTCAGCCAGTTGATGAACATACCTGGAATACAGGTGTTTAATATGGCAGATATGGAACAGAACATTCCGAAGCCCCAGAAGATTAAGAAGAAAAAAGAAGGAGAAGAGAGAAAGCCGCTGGTGGATATCAGGCATCTTCCGGCTCCGCATAAGATCAAAGCGAAACTGGATGAATACGTTGTTGGACAGGAATATGCCAAAAAGGCAATCTCTGTTGCAGTATATAATCACTATAAGCGTGTTGCGACAGATACGATGGATGATATAGAGATTGAAAAATCCAATATGCTGATGATAGGACCTACAGGTTCCGGTAAGACATATCTTGTTAAGACGCTTGCAAGGCTTCTGGATGTGCCGCTTGCAATCACCGATGCGACTTCTCTTACAGAAGCCGGATATATTGGTGATGACATTGAAAGTGTAGTGTCCAAGCTTCTTGCGGCTGCGGACAATGATGTAGAAAAAGCAGAACAGGGAATCATCTTTATCGATGAGATTGATAAGATCGCTAAAAAGAAAAACTCCAGTCAGAGAGATGTCAGCGGTGAATCTGTACAGCAGGGAATGCTGAAGCTTCTGGAAGGAAGTGACGTAGAGGTTCCGGTCGGAGCCAACAGCAAAAATGCGATGGTTCCTCTGACTACCGTAAATACCAGAAACATTTTGTTTATCTGTGGAGGTGCATTCCCGGATCTGGAGGGTATCATCAAGGAACGTCTTACGAAGCAGTCGATGATCGGTTTTGGAGCAGATCTGAAGGACAAGTATGATAAAGATAAGAATATTCTGCAGAAAGTTACAACAGAGGATCTTCGTAATTTTGGAATGATTCCGGAATTTCTGGGACGACTTCCGATCGTATTTACCCTGCAGGGAATGAATGAGGAGATGCTGATCAAGATCCTGAAGGAGCCTAAGAACGCGATATTAAAGCAATATCAGAAGCTTTTGGCTCTGGATGAGGTGAAGCTGGAATTTGACGACGGTGCACTGGAGGCGATCGCAAAGAAAGCCATGAAGAAAGATACCGGTGCAAGAGCGCTTCGTGCGATCATAGAGGAATTCATGCTGGATATTATGTATGAGATCCCGAAAGATGACAGTATCGGTGAGGTGATTATCACCAGAGAATACATAGAAGGAACCGGGGGGCCGGTGATCCTGCTGCGTGGGCAGGAAGTACCAAGGCTTTCGTAGTATTTTGGTAACAGTTCAGTTACTGGCGGTTCGATGATGAACCGTGGGGCTGGGCTGTTATCGTTTGTCTGGAGAGAGAAAACAGGAGGGTAAAACATGGAAGAGATTACATCAGTGATCATCTGGCTCTGCATTCCATTTGCAGGGCTTTTGCTCAGTATTGCGGTAATGCCGCTGGTAATCCCAAAGTTGTGGGAAAAGTACCAGCCATTGATCGTGGCAGCCTGGTCGATTTTATTTATCGTGCCGTTTGCTGTGAAGTATGGAATTCCTTTGGCTGCTGAGACAGTACTGGAGTGTGTAGTAAATGACTATCTGACATTTATCGTACTATTATTTGGCCTGTTCTGCGTTGCAGGTAATATTACGCTGGAAGGAGAGTTCGCCGGTTCTCCGAGGATCAATACAGGATTACTGGCAATCGGAACATTGCTTTCAAGCGTGATCGGAACAACCGGAGCAAGTATGCTTCTGGTACGTCCATTTATTAAGATGAATTCCTGGCGCAGAAGAAAACGACATATTATGATATTTTTTATCTTTTTAATATCCAATATGGGAGGCTGTCTGACTCCGATCGGAGATCCGCCGCTTCTGATGGGATTCATGAGAGGGATTCCTTTTTTCTGGAGTATGCATCTATTTAAGATACTGGTATTCAATATGGTAATCTTATTGTTTGTGTTCTATCATCTGGATATGCGTGCGTATCGGAAGGATATTGCACGTGGTCTGAAGCCGGATATCAGCAGACCGGGAACCAATTTCCACATTGACGGACTGCATAATCTGATCTTTGTGGCAATGATCGTGGGAGCTGTGATATTAAGCGGTGTGCTTCCTGGAATGGAAGCGTTTCAAAATGCCGACGGAACCGTAAAAGGGATTCATATATTGGGAGAAGTAACACTGGGATATCCATCGCTGATCGAGATTTTTATCATATTACTGGCAGCATTCCTGTCATTTCGGACGACCAATGCGAATATCCGTGTGAGAAACCATTTTACCTGGGGAGCGATTCAGGAGGTTGCAGTTCTTTTTATAGGTATCTTTATCACAATGCAGCCTGCATTGATGCTTCTGAAAGCAAAAGGGGCGGATCTTGGAATTACTGAGCCTTATCAGATGTTCTGGACTACGGGAGCGTTGTCGAGCTTCCTGGATAATACGCCGACATATCTGGTATTTTTAACGACTGCCGGAGCATTGGGTTACAAGAGTGGAATGTCAACAGTTGTGGGAACTGTTCCTGTGCATCTGCTGACAGCAATCTCATGCGGGGCAGTATTTATGGGTGCGAATACGTATATCGGAAATGCACCGAACTTCATGGTAAAGTCGATATCGGATGAAAACGGTATCCGTATGCCTTCGTTTTTTGGATATATATTGTGGTCAATGGTTTGTCTGGTTCCGGTATTTGTTCTGGACACACTGATATTCTTTCGATAAGGAGGCGGGGAAATGCAGGAAAATGGTAAAAAATGTCTGGAACTTGCAGAGCGTATCTATGATCTGGACATTGAAGTATATGAATGTGTCGGATCTTCGCTTGGACGTACATTTACGCAGGACAGAAGAACATGTGTGGAAAATCTGGCGGGCCTTATGAGCACCAGACCGCAGGGACATCTGCTGCGAAGCGAACTTGCGATGATCAGTAATATGGCAAGGACGATCCGCAACCCACAGGAAAAGTCGCGTATCATGAAAAAATATGATGATATTCTGAAGGAAGTGGAGAGTCTTCCGACCAGTTTTGGACAGGTTGAGATTGTTGATCAGAAACGTGCGAAATTAAATACAGCAAACTTAAGACAGAAGTTTTCGAAAGATGACCATCTGATCATCTGTATCGGACGTACACAGGGCAGTGCGGGGAATGATATCGGGTTCGCGCTGGCGGATGCACTGCGTATCAATTATTATGATGTAGAGATATTTGCAGAAGTACTCAGGCGTCTGGAGGCAGAGAAAGATTCGGTGAAGGATATCTCCGATTATGGGACGGGAATCATACAGAACAAGTATCAGAGAGGTTTTAATACCGCAAAAAGTCTGAAGGACAGGATCCGGGAATTTGACCGGTATCATGGTCTTACCAGAGAAGATGCAATATTCTTTAATCAGAGTGATCTGTTGTGTAAGATGGCAAAAGAAGAAGATTTTATTGTAATGGGAAGATGTGCGGATGTAATTCTTGCCAATAATCGTATTCCACATATCAGTATCTTTATTACAGCACCATTTGAGCAAAGAGTACATCGTATTATGGAAGTCAATAACATTGACTATAAAAAAGCCTGGAAGCTGTTAAAGAGACAGGATCGTATGCATGCGAAGTATTATCATCATTTTACGGGGCTTAAGTGGGGAGACGCCATGAATTATGACATCTGCTTCAACAGTGCAAGCTATGGAATTGAAGAGTCGGTAGATATTATTGAGCGTATGCTGAATCAGCATGTGGATCACCCGAAGCAGGCAAAAGATAAAATGAACGAATAAGAGAATAGAAGAAAAGGAATCCCTCATATACTGAAGTGATGAGTATATGAGGGATTTTTATGGCCGAAAATGAATGCAGAGACAAGATCCTGTCACAGGAATTCTGGGATTTCCTGATTCCGTTATACAGGGAAGAAGAGCTGGAAGGGATACAACCGGAGAGATTCTGTATACAGGAAATGGATTTTGGATATAAAACAGCATATGTTGACAGTCGGATACTTGACCCGCTTACGATCGAAAGATACTGGTATAATTCAATTCCACAGTGCTATGTGCCTCTGGATATGCAGCCTCTTTCGCATGCCGGAATAATAAGGCTGCAGAATTATCCGACGTTTCAGCTGCTTGGTCAGGGGATCATGATTGGATTCGTGGATACAGGGATCGATTACAGAAACCGGGTGTTTCGTAATCTGGATGGAACGACAAGGATTGCAGGAATATGGGATCAGACCTTACAGGAGGGGACGCCTCCCGCGGAAATATTGTATGGAAGCGCATACACAGAGTCTATGATCAATGAAGCATTGCAGCTGGATAATCCGCTTGAGATGGTTCCGAGCACAGATGAAAACGGGCACGGAACTTATATTGCAAGTGTGGCTGCCGGAGGAGCGGATATTGATAATCAGTTTATAGGGGCAGCACCGGAAGCAACAATTGCAGTTGTCAAATTAAAGCCGGCAAAAAAATATCTGAAAGAATTCTATGCGATTCACGAGGATGCATTGTGCTTTCAGGAAAATGATGTGATGACAGCACTGAAGTACCTGAATATGCTGGCAAGAGAAAGAAAGATGCCACTTGTCGTATGTGTGGCGCTGGGAACGAATTTTGGAGGGCATAATGGAACATCGCTTTTGTCAACGATTCTGGATCGTTATTCTATGATTATGAATCGAAGCGTTGTGATCGGAACCGGGAACGAAGCTGCCCTCCGGCATCATTACCACCACCAGTTCAGAGATCTTAAGGATGTGGATTCAGTGGAGATCAGAGTCGGAGACGGGGTATCGGGATTTGTGGCAGAACTTTGGAGTACGCTTCCGACGGTGGTGACAGTATCTGTCGTATCTCCTTCCGGAGAAAGGACAGGAAATATTCCGTTTCGCCTGGGAGCAAGATATCAATATCTTTTTTCGTTTGAAAGAACAATGCTTACGATAGAATCAAGACTTTTGCAGGAAAATAATGATTCTCAGCTTGTATTTATACGTTTTGAAAATGTAGTGTCCGGTATCTGGAAGATTGAAGTGACTCCATTGTTGAATGAAGACGGTGATTTTCATATCTGGCTTCCGATCAAAGGGTTCCTGGAAGGAGAGGTGTATTTTCTTGAGGCAGATCCCGATCATACCATAACAGAGCCCGGAAGCTGCAGGGCAGCAATGACAGCGGCTTACTATAACAGCTTCGAGAATGGAGTTGATATTAATTCCGGCAGAGGGTATACTAGAGATGGACTTATAAAACCGGATTTTGCAGTGCCGGGAGTAGAGATTACAGGAGTACGCCCGGACGGCAGGTTTACAGATCGTACCGGATCCAGTGGTGCAACAGCGATTGCAGCGGGTGGTGCGGCTCTCATGATGAATTGGATTCTGGTTCAGCCGCAAACGGTAAGCGTCAGTTCCAGTCAGGTGAGAAATATCATTATCATGGGTGCGGACAGAAGGCCGGAGGCTGAGTATCCGAATCGTGAATGGGGATATGGAACCATGAATCTGTATCGTTCGCTGGATATCCTGCGGCAGCTGTAAAACAGAAGAATAAGGAGAGGACAGATATGGCAGATTTTTTTGAAGGTTTAGGAAAAAGATTGTCTGATGTGGCATCAGATATTGGAAAGAAAACAGGTGATACTCTGGAAATCCAGAAAATAAAGGGAGATATCCGGTCACTGAAAAGGGCCAATGAGAGAGACCTGATTGATATCGGCAGAATGATATACGAAAAATTTCAGGCCGGTGCAGTGTCAGATATGGACTGTGTTGATCTTTGTGAAGAAATAGAAAAGAGAGATACAGAGATAGAAAAGCAGGAAGCAATGATTGCCAGAATCCAGGGAGAAGAGTAGATGCGCCGTACGTGGACACTGCAGATGGCAGCAGTGTTATTTGCTGTGGATATGATCGTAAAGCAGTATGTGGAGGATACTTTGGATGCGGGAACGCAAAAAGACCTGGGAGATACCGGACTGGTGCTTCGGAAAATATATAATGAGGGATTTATGCTGAATTTTCTGGATCAGTATCCAAAAGTCGTGAAAAATGTTACGATTGCATCCGGAGTCAGTGTTCTTGCAGAGGATATATGCTGGTTTTCCAGAAAAGGGCACTGGACGGAAAAAGCCGGAATGACACTGGTCAGTGCAGGTGCAGCAAGCAATATCTTTGACAGACTGGTGCGGGGCAGAGTGGTTGATTATATCGGGTGGAAATCCGGACCCGGGCGTCTGGCGGATGTGACTGCAAATCTGGGAGATACATATCTGGCGGCCGGAATGCTTGTAATGGCAGGAAAGAAGCTGCTGGAACCCCGCTGTAAAAAGAAATGAATAAAAAGGATTGTTGAAAAATATATCTGTCAAGATATGCAACAATCCTTTTTTATTGATTCCTGTAAATGAGCAACAAAAAAGCGGGTGATGGGAATCGAACCCACGTATCCAGCTTGGAAGGCTGGTGT
>JAEDLC010000191.1 GCA_016295505.1 Dorea sp. | reverse complement strand
CAGATTGGAAGCGCGATTAATGAAGTGCTTGATCCGCTTGAGATCGAAGTATTTAACACGGATAAGGACGAGCTTGATATCACAGAAACGGATGAAGTACTGAACTTTGGTGAAGTGAATCGCCCGGATGTGATTATTAACTGTGCTGCGATCACAGATACTGAACTGTGTGAAAGGGAACCGGAACTTGCCTATCGTGTGAATGCTCTCGGAGCCAGAAACTTAAGTATTGTTGCACGAAAAATTGGCGCGAAGATGGTTCAGCTGTCCACAGATGATGTATTTGACGGGCTGAGCAGGACGCCCTACAGTGAATTCGATGATACCAATCCGAAGACCGTATATGGCCGTTCGAAAAGAGCCGGAGAAAACTATGTGAAAGAATTTACACATAAGCATTTTATCGTCAGGAGTAACTGGGTATACGGAAATGGCAATAATTTTGTGAAGCGTGTCCTGGAAGCTGCAAAAAATCAGAAAATGCTTGCGGTTGCATCTGATCAGTTTGGTTCTCCGACAAGCGCAAAGGATCTGGCAAAGATCATTCTGTATCTGATCGGAACAAATGAATACGGTACATATCATGCAACCTGCAAGGGTATCTGTAACCGTTATGAATTTGCACAGGAGATCCTGAAGCTTGCAGGCGAGAATATAGAACTGAAGGCGGTTCCTACCAGTGAATCAGAACTTTCTTCTGTAAGGCCTGCCTACGCAGTGCTGGATAATTTTATTTTACGGATTATTGATGTATATGAGATGCCGGACTGGAAAGCGTCTCTGAAAGAATATATGAGTGAGAAAATGGAGGCGTAGCAGTGTATGGAAAAAACGTTAAAAAAGGATAAGAAAAAATTAGGTCTTACAACAAAGATCTTTATTGCTCTGCTTGCAGGAGCAGCATTTGGAATCGTATTATGTTATCTTGTTCCGGATGGTCATGTGAAAAATGATATCATCGTAGAAGGAATCATGTATGTCATCGGTCAGGGATTCATCCGTCTGATGAAGATGCTGGTAGTGCCGCTGGTATTCTGTTCTCTGGTCTGTGGAAGTATGTCGATCGGAGACACCAAAAAGCTGGGGACTGTCGGTGTAAGAACATTGATTTTTTATCTGTTTACGACAGCACTTGCAATTACAGTTGCATTGTCGATCGGTAATCTGATCAACCCGGGAATCGGGCTTGATATGAGTGCGATTAAGTCCAATGCGGCAGAGGTTCAGACCATGGAGGCCACCTCTTTGTCAGATACGATTCTAAATATCATTCCGGATAATCCGATCAATTCACTGGCAAGCGGAAGTATGCTCCAGATCATTGTATTTGCACTGATTGTCGGGATCATTCTTGCAAAACTGGGAGATCGTGTGGAGACTGTCTCCAATTTCTTCAGTCAGTTTAATGATATCATGATGGAAATGACGATGATGGTCATGAGTCTTGCACCGATTGGTGTATTCTGTCTGATCGGAAGAACATTTGCAAATATCGGATTCAGTGCATTTGTTCCGCTGGCAAAGTATATGATCGGTGTGCTGATCGCACTGGCAATTCAGTGTTTCGTTGTATACATGGCATTACTTAAGGGATTTACCGGACTGAATCCTTTCAAATTCATTAAAAAGTTTTTCCCTGTAATGGCATTTGCCTTCTCCACAGCAACATCTAACGCGACGATTCCGATGTCAATCGATACACTGTCAAAGAAAATCGGTGTATCAAAGAAGATATCTTCTTTTACCATTCCTCTTGGAGCAACGATCAATATGGACGGTACTGCGATCATGCAGGGAGTTGCGGTTGTATTTGCAGCACAGGCCTTCGGTATCCAGCTGGATATGGTAGATTATCTGACGGTAATCGGTACTGCAACACTGGCATCGATCGGAACAGCGGGTGTTCCGAGTGTTGGTCTTGTAACGCTGACTATGGTGTTTAATTCTGTCGGACTTCCGGTAGAAGCGATCGGCCTGATCATGGGAATTGACCGTATTCTTGACATGACCAGAACAGCAGTCAATATCACCGGTGATGCGGTATGTACAACGATTGTTGCACATCAGAACAAAGTTCTGGACAAGGAAATATTCAATAAGGATTAGAGATCCATTTACAGGATTTTCTGAATATTCTGCTTGATTT
>JAEDLC010000190.1 GCA_016295505.1 Dorea sp. | reverse complement strand
CTTAATGATTTTGCACTTTTCGCAAATAGGTTTTACTGAAGATCTTACTTTCATTTCATTTTCTCCTTTCAAAAAGTCCATTTTGGATTGTAACATATTATAATAAATATTGCAAGCAATTTTTTTAACAAATTATGCAAAGAAAAAATTGCCATATCCGATGTTTTCACCGGATATGGCACGATTCTGTTTCTTCTTATTGTAATATGGGTAATGACACCAGATTACTTATCTCTCCAGATAATTCTGCCTTTGCTTAAATCATAGGGAGAAAGTTCCAGTGTTACTTTATCACCGGGAAGGATGCGAATATAATTCATGCGCAGCTTACCGCTGATGTGAGCAAGTACCTGGTGACCATTTTCCAGTTCTACCTGAAACATGGCATTGGGAAGCTTTTCAACTACTGTTCCTTCAATTTCAATAACGTCAGCTTTTGACATTTAATACCTCCTAAAATTCATATGACCGGTTTAAATGTATTATTCCAGTCTTGTTAGTGATAAAATTTCCGGTTCCCCGTCTGTGATCAGTATCGTATTTTCATAGTGTGCTGCCAGTGAACCATCGTCCGTTACGACCGTCCAATCATCATCCAGCCATACCACATCCGGTCTTCCTCCGGTAATCATGGGCTCAACAGCCAGTGTCATACCCGGCTGAAGTCTGACTCCTCTTCTTTTCTGTCGAAAATTGGGAATCTCCGGATCTTCATGGAGATGGCTTCCAATGCCGTGCCCCACCAGATCTTCTACGATACCATATCCGAACTGGCGTACATATGCATCAATTGCATTGGAAATATCATAAAGATGATTGCCTGCTTTTGCAAATTTTATTCCTTCGAAAAAGCTCTGTTTTGTAACTTCGATCAGCTTGGCTGCCTCGGGACTGATTTCTCCAACCCCGTATGTTCTTGCCGCATCTGAATGATAACCCTGATAAATAACACCGGCATCCAGACTGACAATGTCTCCTTCTTCAATAAAATGGCGTGGATGAGGAATTCCATGAACAACCTCATCGTTCACAGATACACAGATCGAAGCCGGGTATCCATTGTAATTCAGAAAAGAAGGAATGCAGCCATATCTGCGGATAATTTCTTCACCTTTTTTGTCAATATCAAGTGTCGAAATACCAGGTCGAATGAATTCTTTCAGCTCTTCATGAGTTTGTGCCAGGATTTTACCTGCTTCCTTCATCAGTTCAATCTCTCTGGCAGACTTTATTGTAACAGCCATTTTACTATGCTCCTAATACCTGAACGATATCAGCAAATACCTTGCTCATTTCCTGAGTACCGTCAAATTCTTTTAAAACGCCCTTTGCGCCATAGAAGTCGATCAGCGGCTTTGTCTGTGCATGATAAACTTCCAGACGTTTCTGGACGGTTTCGGGCTTGTCGTCATCCCGAAGAATCAGCTCGCTGCCACACTTGTCGCAGATGCCTTCTTTCTTCGGAGGAACGTTCACTACATGATAGGTAGCGCCGCATGACACACATGCTCTTCTTCCGCCCATTCTTTTTACAATGTTTTCATCGGGAACTTCTACATCAACTGCAAAGTCAATTGCTTCTCCTCTGGCATTCAGTGCTTTTTCCAGACATTCAGCCTGAGGAATGGTTCTCGGGAAACCATCGAGAATATAACCGTTTTTGCAGTCTTCTTTTGAAATTCTGTCCAGAAGAAGATCTACGGTTAATTCATCAGGAACAAGCTGACCGGCATCCATAAATGCCTTTGCTTTCTTTCCCAGTTCTGTTCCGTTCTTGATGTTCGCTCTGAAAATATCACCGGTTGATACATGAGGAAGACCATACTTCTCTGAGATCATCTTTGCCTGTGTACCTTTTCCGGCGCCGGGAGCCCCCAACATAATGATTTTCATGTTACTACCTCCTTAATATTTGATCGACGCCTGCGGCGATTTACGCAGGATTCAATCCCCGAAATACACTTCTCATTTCGAATCTGTGTAACTCTCCGCGGAACGTATAACCTTTCAGAAGGGGAATGTTGCCCGCATCTGAAACTATCTATGTTACCACAGCTTCGTGCTCTGCGCGCTGGAAGCGTGGGACATTCTCTGAAGGGTCGTAAGTCATATAAAAAAAGACATACCACAGGCTTCCCCCAATTGGCGGAGAAACCGAATGGCATGCCGTTAGCTCTAATGGTTTAAGAAT
>JAEDLC010000061.1 GCA_016295505.1 Dorea sp. | reverse complement strand
GCGTGTGTCAATAATATTTCATATCGATGTAAATTCTGCTTATCTTAGCTGGACGGCAGTAGAACAATTGAAACACGGAGCCGGAGTGGATATCCGTACCATACCTGCGATTATCGGCGGGGACCAGAAGTCCCGCCATGGTGTGGTGCTGGCAAAGTCCATTCCGGCGAAAAAATACGGCATTCACACGGGGGAACCTGTTGTGAATGCTTTTCGTAAGTGCCCGAATCTTCGGATGGAGCCGCCGGATCATAGACTGTACCACCAATACAGTGAGAAGCTGATGGATTTCCTTCGAAGCTATACAGACAGAATCGAGCAGGTCAGCGTGGATGAATGCTATATGGATTTTACCGGGATTGCAGGACGGTTTCATTCTCCGGTGGAAGGCGCACTGGAGATCAAGAATGAAGTGTATCGGAGATTTGGATTTACGGTAAATATCGGCATATCCGGCAATAAGCTTCTGGCAAAGATGGCATCTGATTTTGAAAAGCCGAACAAAGTACACACACTGTTTCCGGAAGAGATCCCGGAAAAAATGTGGCCGCTTCCGATCGGGGAGCTCTATATGGCAGGCCGCTCCAGTGTAGAGACGCTGCAGAAGCTGGAGATTCTTACAATCGGGGATCTCGCCCATACGGATCCTATGATACTGGAACTGCATCTGAAGAGCCATGGCAGAAAACTGTGGGAATTCGCCAATGGGATCGACCATTCGATGGTAGAAACGGAAAAGGCGGAGGCAAAAGGAATCGGTAATTCTACGACACTGCCAAAAGATGTGGTTACGGAAGAGGAAGCAAAAGCTGTATTGAAAGAACTGGCAGCCAGTGTGGGAGGCAGACTGAGAAAAGCCGGGCAGAAGGCGGGAATGTTGAGTGTGGAGATCAAGTATCATACATTTGACAGTGTTTCGCATCAAAAACAGATTGAACGTCCAACCAATCAGGATGCAGATATCTATGAAATATCAGTGGTACTTTTCCGGGAGTTGTGGAATCGGGAACCGATCCGACTTTTGGGGATCCGCAGTTCCAAACTTTCAGAAGAAGGAGAACCGGAACAGCTGAGTCTGTTTGACATGGAATTTGAGCCGGAAGAAAAACGAAAGAAAAAGCGGCAGTTGAATGCGGCACTGGAAAAGATCCGGGGAAAATACGGCACAGACATTGTGACGAAGGGCCCTGGAAAATCACCCCTTGACAAGTAAATTAATTGTAGCTATACTTAATCACATAAGAGCAGTTGCGGATTATATTATATATAGTTTGCGGCTGTTTTTTTGTGCATTGGGGAAAAAAGAGATTTGATAATCAGTCGGGTAAAGGAGTGGAATTGGTATGAAGACAATGAATTGGAAAGAGGTAATGATTGACATACTTGTAGATATTGGGGCAAGTATCCTGATTGCGGTAGGTGTATATAATTTTGCATTGCATGCGAACTTTCCGGTTGCAGGTTTTTCGGGGATCGCGATAATTTTGTATCACTTGTTTGGACTTCCGGTCGGTGCGGGAACAATTCTGTTGAATGTTCCGGTGTCGATCTTCTGCTATAAATTCCTGGGGAAACAGTTTTTCCTGAAGTCTGTAAAATCGATGATCATATCATCTTTCTTTATGGATTATGTAGCGCCTCTGTTTCCGGTCTATGAGGGAAGCCGGTTTCTGGCTGCACTCTGTATGGGGATACTGGCGGGCGCAGGCTACGCCATCATCTTTATGAGGGGCTCCTCCACCGGCGGTCAGGACTTTATCAGTGTTGCAATCAAAAAAGTGAAGCCACATATTACACTGGGAATTATTACATTTGGACTGGATATGTGTACGATTATCCTGGGAACCATATTGGTATTTAAAGATGTAGATGGACTGATATACGGTATTATCGTAACCTATCTGATGGCGATCGTTATGGACCGGATCATGTACGGAATTGATGAAGGAAAGATGACACTGATCGTGACGGAGCATGGAGATGAAGTCGCAAAGCGGATTGATGAATATTCCGGAAGAGGTTCTACTATCCTGAAGGGAGTGGGAAGCTACTCCAAACAGCCCAAGGATGTAGTGATGTGTGCCTGCAATAACAAGCAGATGTATACCATCAAAAAAATGGTACATGAAATCGATCCGAAAGCATTCACGATCATTATGGAATCCAATGAAGTAGTGGGAGAAGGGTTCAAAGAAGAAATCTCGGAGATCTGATCACTGATCGGTCTGTGTGATTTTGGAAAATGTATACGTAATGAGGGACTGTCGCAGATGTAGAAAGCTCACAGGGAGTATTCTATATGTTGCAGCAGTCCCTTTGTTATGTAATAGAAATGATTTTATTCAGCGTATAATTTTACGAGTTCTGTAATAACGTCTACACTCTTATCCATGCCTTCAACGGTAATGTGCTCATATGGGCCATGGTAAGCGTGTCCGCCGGTTCCGAGATTCGGACAAGGAAGACCCTTGAAGCTTAACTGGCATCCGTCTGTGCCGCCACGGATTGGGATTACCAGCGGTGCAACATCGGCTTTTTCGCAGGCAGTTTTTGCATTGTCAACCAGATGCATGCAGTCTGCGATAATCTCTGCCATGTTCTTATACTGATCCGTAATGGTGAGAGTTACGGTGCCTTCGCCCCATTTCTCATTCATGTCTTTCTCGATCAGTCTGAGTGTGCGCTTTCTCGCTTCAAAGAAGTTCTTGTCATGATCTCTTACAATATAATTCAGAGTTGCTTCTCCAACTTCACCGTTCATACTTGTCAGATGATAGAAACCTTCGTAATCCTCGGTTCCGCGTGGTGTTTCCATACCCGGAAGCATAGAGTTGATCTCCATGGCAACAAGGCTTGCATTGATCATGGTATCCTTGGAAGTACCAGGATGAACATTGAATCCCTTGATGTGGAAATCTGCCTTGCAGGCATTGAAGTTCTCGTACTGAATCTCGCCCTCTGTACTTCCGTCCAGTGTGTATGCATAGTCAGCGTTGAAACGCTCTACATCAAAGTGAGATGCGCCGGTACCGATCTCTTCATCCGGAGTAAATGCAACACGCAGTGGACCGTGTGGGATATTTTCGTTCTGCAAACGCTCGATCATTGTAAGAATCTCGGCAATACCGGCCTTGTCATCGGCTCCAAGCACGGTGGTTCCGTCAGAAGTAATGAGTGTCTGTCCTTTCAGATCCTTCAGGTGAGCAAAGGTCTCCGGGCTTAAGCTGATTCCGCTGTCCCCAAGAGCCAGTTCTTCTCCGTCATAGTTTTCTGTGATGACTGGTTTGATGTCGTGATCACAGAAGTCGGATACGGTATCCATATGAGCAATAAATCCGATGACCGGTTTGTCTTCATAGCCTTCGGTTGCAGGAAGTTTTCCATACAGATAACACTGGTCGTCCAGGAAGACGTCTGTAAGTCCCAGTTCTTTCATCTCTGCTTCCAGGACTTTTGCCAGATCAAACTGGCATTGGGATGAAGGTACCGTATCACTGTTTTCATCACTTGGTGTACGGATGACTACATATTTTAGTAATCTTTCATAAGCTTTCATAGTAACATTCCCCTTTTCATGTATAATTGTTTTTCTCATAATACTATAGCACAATTTTTTCTTTGCTGCACAAAGAAATGATGATATACTGTAAAAAGAATATTGCGAAGTGTTACAGCGAAGCAAATGATTCGATAACGAAGGAGGCATGATGCGATGAAGTTAACTCAGTTGTTAGAACGTTTACAATATGAAGTAATACAGGGAAAGGATGATATTGAGATCACGGAGCTGATCAATGACTCACGGAAAGTGACAGACGGAAGTGTGTTTGTGTGTATCAGCGGAGCAGTGTCTGACGGACATGCTTATGTGCAGGAGGTCGCGGACAAAGGAGCAGCGGCAGTGATCGTGGAAAAGGATGTGGAGGCACCGGAAGATCTTACGGTGATCCGTGTGGAAGATACCCGTTATGCGCTTGCACTGATGTCGTGTGCATACTTCGGATATCCGGCAGAGAAGCTGAAAGTCATCGGAATTACGGGAACCAAGGGAAAGACGACGACAACTTATATGGTAAAGTCCATTCTTGAAGGAGTCGGACATAAAGTAGGACTGATCGGTACGATCGAAGCCATCATCGGAGATAAAACGATTCCGGCCAATAATACAACTCCGGAGTCCTATACGATCCAGAAGTATTTTGCACAGATGGTAGATGCCGGATGTGACAGCGTTGTAATGGAAGTGTCCTCGCAGGGACTGATGCTGCACAGAACAGCCGGAATCCCGTTTGAGATCGGAATCTTTACGAACCTTGGAGAAGATCATATCGGACCGAATGAACATAAAGATTTTGAGGATTATAAGCGTTGTAAAGGACTTCTGTTCAGACAATGCAGGATCGGAATTGCCAATGTGGATGATCCGTGGTATGAAGATGTGTTCCGGGGAGCCACCTGTCAGGTGGAGACCTTTGGATTCTCTGAAAAGGCAGATCTTCGTGCGACAAATGTAGAACACATTTCAAGACCGGGGTATCTGGGAGTAAAGTATCATGTAAATGGACTTATGGATTTTGATGTAGAGATTGACATACCCGGAGATTTCAGCGTGTATAATTCTCTGACCGCAATTGCGGTCTGCAGACATTTTGCAGTGCCGGAGGATCATATTCAGCAGGCACTGAAGGTGGCAAAAGTAAAAGGCAGGATCGAGATGATCAAGGTATCCGATGATTTTA
Source organism: Dorea sp. (assembly GCA_016295505.1). GTDB lineage: Bacteria > Bacillota > Clostridia > Lachnospirales > Lachnospiraceae > Dorea_A. The sequence continues at coordinate 6,185 of JAEDLC010000061.1, read as the reverse complement.
CGCTGATGATCGATTATGCACACAATGCAATGGCTCTGGAGAGCCTTCTTCTGACACTCAGAGATTACCATCCGGAGAGAATCGTCACCGTATTCGGGTGCGGAGGTAACCGCTCGAAGACACGACGTTATGAGATGGGAGAAGTTGCCGGACGTCTGTCTGACTTTACGATCATCACATCGGATAATCCGAGATTTGAAGAGCCGCAGGCAATCATAGATGATATTATTATCGGAATGGAAAAGACGGATGGATCCTATATTGCGATCTGTGACAGAAAAGAAGCAATCAAGTATGCGATTGAACACGGGCAGCCGGGAGACGTCATTATCCTGGCCGGCAAAGGACACGAGACATATCAGGAGATCAAGGGAGTAAAATATGATATGGACGAAAGAGTCCTGATTCAGGAAGTATTAGAGGAGTTACATGTACGCTGATATTATTATCGATATTACGCACGAAAAATTAGATAAGATATTTCAATATCGCATCCCCTCTCAGTTGGAGGGGATGCTTAAGGTTGGTACGGAAGTTGTTGTTCCTTTTGGGAGAAGCAATAAAGAGACCAGAGGATACGTTGTGGGCTTTTCGGAAAGCACGGAGTATGACACTGCCAGAATGAAAGAGATCCTGAAGGTCGCTGAAAAGAGCGTTGCGATAGAAGCGAAACTGGTAGCCCTTGCTGCGTGGATGAAAGAGTATTATGGCGGAACGATGATTCAGGCATTGAAAACGGTGCTGCCAATTAAAAAAGAAGAAAAAGTCAGAGAAAAACGGCGTCTTCGGCTTCTTTTGGATGAGGAAGAGGGGAAAAGACAGCTGGATATTTATCTTCATAAGAATCAGAAAGCGAGAGCAAGACTTCTGGCAGCGCTTCTGGAACAGCCGGAACAGGATTATGATCTGATGATTCGGAAGTTGAATGTGACGAGATCCGTGGTAAGAGCACTGGAAGAGCAGAAGGTTCTGGCGTTGGAATCTGAAAAGACATACCGTAATCCGATTCATTACAGAAAAAGAGAACAGAAGAAATATGTCCATACAAAGGAACAGATCCATGCGATGGAGCGGTTCCGGGAAGACTATCGCGCGGGGGTCCGGGATACGTATCTTTTATACGGAATAACCGGAAGCGGTAAGACAGAGGTCTATATGGAGATGATTGCTGAGGTGCTGAGGCAGGGAAAGCAGGTGATCGTTCTGATTCCGGAGATCGCGCTGACGTATCAGACGGTCATGCGTTTTTACAGTCGTTTCGGGGATCGTGTGTCTGTTCTCAATTCCAGGATGTCACAGGGAGAACGCTATGATCAGATCGAACGTGTGAAGGCAGGAGAGGTAGATGTGATGATCGGGCCAAGATCAGCGCTGTTTACACCATTTTCCAATCTGGGTCTGATCGTGATCGACGAGGAGCAGGAAGGTGCCTACAAAAGTGAGCAGGTGCCGAGGTATCATGCAAGGGAAACTGCGATCAGACGTGCCCAAATGGAAGGCGCAAGTGTAGTGCTTGGCTCAGCAACGCCTTCTCTGGAAGCTTTCTATGCATGTCAGTGTGGAAAGTATCAGATGCTGAAACTGACGGAAAGAGCAGGGAATACACATTTGCCGCAGGTCTATATCACGGATATGAGAGAAGAACTGAAACGTGGGAACCGGTCGATACTGGGAGATCGTCTGAAGGAGATGATGCGTGAGCGTCTGCAGAAAAAGGAACAGATCATGCTGTTTTTGAACCGCAGAGGATATGCGGGCTTTGTTTCTTGCAGAGCCTGTGGATATGTAGTAAAATGTCCTCATTGTGATGTGTCTTTATCTGCACATCGGGGAGGTAAGCTGGTCTGCCATTACTGTGGATATGAGATGCCGTCGGTATCCGGGTGCCCCTCCTGCGGGTCTTCTTACATCGGTGGATTCCGGGCAGGAACACAGCAGATTGAAGATCTGGTGAAGAGGGAATTTCCGGAAGCGAGAGTGCTTCGCATGGATATGGATACGACCAGAACAAAGGAAGGACATGAACAGATACTGGAATCCTTTGCAAGTGAAGAAGCGGATATTCTGATCGGAACACAGATGATCGTAAAAGGCCACGATTTTCCGAAGGTTACGCTGGTTGGAATCCTTGCGGCGGATATGTCTTTGTATGCAGATGATTACCGGTCGGGAGAACGTACCTTTCAGCTTCTGACACAGGCGGCCGGAAGAGCCGGCCGGGGGAATCGGCCGGGAGAAGTGGTGATACAGTCGTATCATCCGGAGCATTACAGCATACAGATGGCAGCAAAGCAGAATTATGAAGGGTTCTATGAAGAAGAGATGCGGTACCGGGAACTGATGGGTTATCCGCCGGTCTCTCAGCTTCTGGCAGTCTTAATGACAGGTGCAGATGAGGAACAGCTTGAGCTGGCGGCAGAGTACCTGAAAAAATATGTGAGTCATATTGACCGTAACCGGCAGATTCAGATCATCGGACCGGCAAGGCCTTATGTAGGCAGGGTAAATGATGTCTATCGTCTGGTACTCTATCTGAAGTGTGAAGAGTATCAGGTTCTTATGGAGACTAAGAATCAGATGGAGCGTTATATAGAGATTAATCGGGGATTTGCATCGCTGAGAATTCAGTTTGATTTTAACCCAATGAATATATTTTAGCAAAAGGAGAGAATAATATGGCAATTAGAACGATTCGAGAACTCGGAGATGAGGTTCTCACAAAAAAATGTAAGGAAGTTACCAAGATGACCCTTCGGACGAAGATTCTGATCAATGATATGCTGGATACCATGTATGAGGCGATGGGGGTAGGTCTTGCGGCGCCACAGGTGGGTATCCTGAAACGCATCGTAGTGATTGATGTGGGAGATGGACCGATTGTTATGCTCAATCCACAGATCATAGAGCAGAGCGGAGAGCAGACAGGAGAAGAAGGATGCCTGAGTGTTCCTGGAAAAGCCGGAGTCGTGACTCGTCCGAACTATGTGAAAGTCAAAGCACTGAATGAAGAGATGGAAGAGATTGAGCTGGAAGGTGAAGGACTTCTTGCAAGGGCATTCTGTCATGAGATCGACCATCTGGAAGGAAAGATGTATGTAGAGCTTGCAGAGGGTGGAATCCATGATGTAAGTTATGGGGAGGAAGAATAGGATGAAAGTGATATTTATGGGAACTCCTGACTTTTCGGTGGGAACCCTGGAAGCACTGGTGGAAGCCGGGCATGAGGTGGTGCTGGCCGTGACGCAGCCGGACAAGCCCAAAGGGCGAGGCGGTAAAATGCAGTATACACCGGTGAAGGAAGCGGCAGTCCGTCATGGGATTCCGGTATTCCAGCCGAAAAAGGTGCGGGAACAGGCATGTATAGAAGAACTTCGAAGATATGAAGCAGATGTGATGGTAGTCATTGCTTTCGGGCAGATCCTTCCAAAAGAAATTCTGGAAATGACACCATATGGATGTATCAATGTACATGCATCACTTCTGCCGGCATATCGTGGAGCTGCTCCGATACAGTGGGCAGTGATCAACGGAGAAAAGGTATCCGGTGTAACAACCATGCAGATGGATGAAGGCCTGGATACCGGAGATATGATCATGAAGAAAGAGATTGTATTAGAGGAACATGAAACCGGAGGAAGTCTTCACGACAAGCTTGCGCAGGCAGGGGCAAGGCTCTGCGTGAAGACGCTGGAAGCACTTGAAAACAAAACGGCTGTCTGGGAAAAACAGGGAGAAAGCACAACGGAATATGCAAAAATGCTGGATAAAAAGCTGGGAGATATCGACTGGAGCAAGGATGCAGTGTCGATTGAGCGGCTGATCCGCGGACTGAATCCGTGGCCAAGTGCATATACAGACTGGAATGGAAAGGTAATGAAGATCTGGGAGGCAAAGGTCGTAAAAGAGCAGACATCCGAAGCCTGCGGCACGATCGTTCGCGTGGAAAAGGATGGATTCCTGGTACAGACAGGTGACGGACTGCTGAAAGTACTGGCTCTTCAGATACCGGGCAAGAAGCGTATGGAAGCAGATGCTTTTTTAAGAGGCTATCCGGTGGAAGCGGGGACCAGACTTTCTTCAGAAATCATTAAGAATTGTTAAAAAAGTATGAAAAGCAGTTTTTCTGCCAGTTTTTCATATATACTATAAGAAAGATATCAGATGAATGGTAAGGAGGCAGAAATATGTATTATCCAATGTATTTTGATCCGACATATATGCTTGTATTATTGGGTGTGGTTCTCTGCATGGCAGCTTCGGCAAAGATGAATTCGACCTTTAACAAGTATTCAAGAATAAGAAATCATTCCGGAATTACCGGAAGAGAAGCTGCAGAACAGATTCTTCACAGATCCGGTATCTATGATGTGAGAGTGGAGCATGTGTCCGGCAATCTGACAGATCATTACGATCCGAAGAATAAAGTGTTAAGATTGTCAGATGCAACATATAATTCCGTTTCTGTTGCTGCACTCGGAGTAGCGGCACATGAGTGCGGACATGCCGTACAGCATGCGACTGGTTATGCACCTTTAAAGATTCGCGGCAGTCTGGTGCCGGTGGCTAATTTCGGAAGTACGATCGCATGGCCGCTGATCATCATCGGACTGTTTATTGGCGGCAATTCATCGTCGCTTCTGATCAATCTTGGAATACTGGCATTTTCTCTTGCCGTGTTATTCCAGATTGTGACACTTCCGGTAGAATTTAATGCATCCAGCCGTGCACTTCGGATCCTGGGAGGCAGCGGTCTGCTCTATGAGAATGAAGTGAAGGATACCAGAAAAGTTCTGACGGCAGCAGCGCTTACCTATGTAGCCGGTGCTGCTTCTGCAATCCTGCAGCTTTTACGTATTATATTGCTGACGGGCGGCAGAAGAAACGATTAGGCGAGAAGAGGAATGAGATGGAGGATAAGCTATGGCGTCGTCTGTGAATGAGCGGGAACTTGTGCTGGATACGCTGTTAATGATCACGAGGGATGGGGAATACAGTCACATTGTTCTGAAAAATGTTCTGGACCAATATCAATATCTTGAGAAAAAGGAGCGTGCGTTTATCACGAGAGTGGTAAATGGCACGCTTGAACGCATGATAGAAATCGATGCAGTCATCAATCAGTTTTCCAAAGTAAAAGTGAATAAGATGAAACCGGTGATACGAACGATCCTGAGATTGTCCGTATATCAGATGCTGTATATGGACAGTGTGCCGGATTCTGCCGTATGCAATGAGGCGGTAAAGCTTGCACAGAAACGGGGGTTCGTGAACCTGAAGGGATTCGTCAACGGTGTTCTTCGTAATATAGGAAGAAATAAGGACAGGATACAGTATCCGGATGAGAAGGATACGCTGGCATGGCTGTCGATGCGATATTCTCTGCCGGAATGGATTCTGAAAGAATGGCTTGCCGTATATGACAGGGAGACTGTGGAGCGTATGGCAGCGGAATTTCTGGAGGAAAAGCCATTGACAGTCAGATACAACGAAAGAAAGATCGGTCGGAAAGAATTCCTTCATAGACTGGAAAAGGAAGGTGTGACCGTGAGGGAGGATCCGGACGTCCCCTGTGCAATGTATCTGTCAGGATATGATCATCTGTCTGCACTTCCAAGCTTTCGGGAGGGACTTTTTCAGGTACAGGACTTAAGCTCCATGCAGGTTGCGCTGTGGGCAGATCCCGGAAAGGATGATTATGTCATAGATGTGTGTGCGGCTCCGGGGGGCAAAGCACTTCATATCGCAGAGCTTTTGGATGGTACCGGTCATGTGGAAGCCAGAGATCTGTCAGAGTACAAGACAGGGCTGATCCGGGACAATATCTTAAGAAGCGGACTTACGAATATCGAGGCGATCTGCAGGGATGCAACGGTGGATGATGCAGACGCTGCAGGAAAGGCTGATATCGTAATTGCGGATCTTCCGTGTTCGGGGCTTGGAGTTCTCGGAAAAAAGCCGGATCTGAAATATAAGATGACCGAACAGATGCAAAAAGATCTGGAGAAGCTTCAGCGTCGGATACTGTCTGTTGTACAGACATATGTTAAGCCCGGCGGGAAGCTGCTGTACAGCACCTGTACGATTAACAGAGGAGAGAACGAGGAGAACGCCTGCTGGTTTCAGGAGACATTTCCGGAATTCCGTCTGGTAAGAGAGAAGCAGATGCTCCCGGGAAACGATGCCGG
>JAEDLC010000189.1 GCA_016295505.1 Dorea sp. | reverse complement strand
TGTAAGAAAAAAGTGAAAAAGCTGGTAAAGAAGCTGGTGGATTAAGAATGAATAAAAATGGAGAGTCTGAGCGATTCTCCATTTTTTTGGTTAAATTGGGCGATTTCTGTATATGCTATGTCCGGAGGTAAGGATATGGACACATTATGGAACAGAATAACAGATTTTAATAAATATGAATCGCTTACGGAGGATGTCTGCGTAGATACGATTGTAATTGGTGCAGGTATCGCAGGCCTGATGACAGCATATTTTCTGAGAGACAAGGGGGTTCAGGTGGCTGTGCTGGAAGCAAACCGCATTGTGTCAGGTCAGACTGCCGGTACGACAGCCAAGATAACATCACAGCATAATATGATATATCAGCGTCTGATCCGGTGTTACGGAATAGAACGGGCCAGAATGTATGCAGGATGGAATGAATGGGCAATCTATGCATATGAGAAAATCATTGAAGATAAAAAGATAGAATGTAATTTTACGAGATGTTCCGCATACCTGTATTCCGGCAGAAAGGATATGGGGCTGGACCTGGAAGTGGAGTCTGCGAAAAAACTGGGGATTGATGCGGAATATAAGACAACGTGTGAGCTCCCTTTTCCGGTCAGACAGGCAGCAGAGTTCAAAAATCAGGCACGGTTTGATCCGCTGAGATTTCTGAAAGGAATTCTGGAAGGAATCAAGATCTATGAAAATTCAAGGGTATATAAGGTGGAAAGGATCAGAGAAGGTGAGACAAGACTATATACTTCGGGAGGAACTGTTACGGCAAGGAATGTTGTATTTGCATGCCATTTTCCATTTGTAAATATTCCCGGATATTATTTTGCACGGATGTATCAGTCAAGAAGTTATGTATTGGCGCTGAAAAATGCAGCACAATTCGAGGGATATTATCTTGGTGTGGAAGAAGATGGATATTCATTTCGAAATGAAGGAGAGTATCTGTTGTTTGGAGGAGGAAAACATCGGACAGGTGGGAATGCACAGGGAGGGAAGTATCATCTGCTGCAGAAAAAAGCGAAAGAATGGTGGCCGGAATGCGAAGAAATAGCCCACTGGTCTGCACAGGACTGTATGACGCTGGATGGGATTCCTTATATCGGAAGATTTGAGAAGAGGGCAGAAGACTGGTATGTGCTCACGGGATTTGGAAAATGGGGCATGACTTCTGCCCTGGCAGGTGCAAGAATCATATCGGATATGATTACCGGTAAAACAGTGGTAAATCAAGAGATCTATTCGCCACAACGTCGTATCTCCAATGCAATGGGAAAGGAATTTGCAAAACATAGTATGATCACAGCCGGAAATCTGTGCAGGGAGTTGCTGGCGGTTGAGAAAACGGTAAGATGGAAGACTCCGGAACAGGAGATAGAATTGTCTTTGCGATGTCCGCATCTTGGCTGCAGGCTTGCGTGGAACCCGGATGAAGCAACATGGGAATGTCCCTGTCATGGTTCGGGATTTGATCGTTTCGGAAATATATTGAACGGACCGGCACAAAAGGAATTATATAATCAAAGAAAAGCTTTTCTGGATGTAATGTTAACATTTATATCAAATACAGAAAACGGGAGAATACAAAATGCCAATCGGGAATATTATCAGAGAGAAGAGAAAAGAAAAAGGATATACACAGGAACAGGTAGCAGATTATCTTGGGGTATCTGCCCTTGCAGTCAATAAATGGGAAAAAGGGATAAGTTATCCGGATATCTCACTGCTTTCGCCGATCGCACGGCTTCTGGAAACAGATCTGAATACACTGCTGTGTTTTGAGGAAGAAATGACAGAAAAAGAGATGGATACATTCTGCAATCAGATGATGGAAGAAATCCAGAAAAATGGATTTAAAAGCGGATTCTGCATGGGTGAAGAAAAAATACGGAACTATCCGAATTGTGGAGTTTTTATCCAGAAGATCGCTGTTCTTCTGGATGGTGCACGTCTGATATATGGCTTGCCAGATCCTGCGGAAGATCAGCATTATTATGAAGAAAGAATTGAGAAATTTTACGAGAGGGCTTCCAGGGTGGGAGAAGGAGAGGCAAAAGCGTCAGCTTCTTTTATGCTGGCGTCCAAGTACATGGCAGGAGAACGATATGAGGAGGCGAGGGAACTTCTCGAGACGCTTCCGGATCGGTTGTCGATCGACAAACGTCAGATTGAAACACAGATTCTGATCCGGGAAGAACGATACGAAGAGGCGAAAAAGCTTCTGGAAC
>JAEDLC010000188.1 GCA_016295505.1 Dorea sp. | reverse complement strand
ACATTCAGATTCGCATAATTCTTCTTCAGATCCGTCACAGACACATGCATGATATGATTCCAGATCGCGGTATATCCTCTGTGTCCATTCTGCAGAAGATAGGTCGCATGTAATGCATTCTCCCGGTAAGCCTCATCCTCTTTTGCTCTGCCGCTGGCAGTCGGATAGATCTCCTCCAGCTCTCCTATGGTAAATGGTGCTTCCTGCGGATATTCTCCCTCAAAAGCATCGTCAAAATACGGAAGATCCGGCTTACGTTCTCTAAGTTCTGTAATGATCAGTCCCATCTGATATCCCCAGTCGCCCAGATGGATATCTCCAAGAACCTTATGTCCCATCTTTCTGGAAATGCGTTTTACACTTTCACCGATGATCGCAGAGCGCAGATGTCCGACATGCAGCGGCTTTGCTACATTCGGTCCGCCATAATCCACAACGATCATCTCCGGATTCTCTGTCTTTTCCAGTCCCAGATCCGAAGACTCTTCCATCTGGTTCAGATAATCCGCAACGTATTCTTCCTTCAGTTTCATATTAATAAATCCCGGCTTCACAGCACCCGCCTCTGACAGACATCTGCTGTCCTGCAAAAGTGCAACCACATCCTCTGCGATCATAATCGGAGCCTTGTGATACGTTTTTGCTCCGGCCATCGCACCGTTACACTGATATTCACACAGATCCGGTCTGTTGGACAATGTTACTTTTGCATATTTCCGGTCATATCCTGCCTTTTCAAATGCCTCTGCAAGTTCTTCTGCAATCAGGTCCATAATTTTCTTCATATGATTCCCTCCATTCATCTTAGTTATTCTAACACAAGGATTCCACAGCAACAACCATATCTTAAAACAAATATTGCAAAAAATACCAGTATGTGGTATATTATCAGTAACAATTACTATTATTAAATAAATGGAGGTTTTTTATGAATACAAAAGCATTTCGCAATTTATCCTATGGTGTGTATGTCATCTCCTCGCTGGACGATGGCCGCTGTACCGGATGTATCGCCAACAGTGTGATGCAGATCACTTCTTCTCCTGCCACGATCGCGGTCAGTATGAACCATGACAACTTTACCAATTCCTGTATCGCGGACAGTGGATTATTCTCTGTATCCATTCTGTCCGAACAGTCTGACCCGTCTCTGATCGGAAGATTCGGATTCCAGTCCGGAAAAGACACCTTCAAATTTGCAGGTGTAGACTTTACCCTTACCGACAGCGGACTTCCGATCGTCAACGATGCCTGCAGCTACATCTGCTGTAAAGTGATCGACAAGATGGAGACCAGTACACACACGGTATTTCTCGGGGAAGTCATCGATGCCGATGTCCTGAAGTCCGAACCTGCTATGACTTATGCTTACTACCACAATGTAATCAAAGGAAAAAGCCCGAAAAACGCTCCTTCCTATCAGCCGGAAGAAGAGGATTCCAGGGCTTCGTCATCTGAAAAATGGGTATGCGGCATCTGTGGATATGTATACGAAGGAGAAGTTCCATTTGAAGAACTCCCGGATACTTACGTATGTCCGATCTGTAAACAGAGCAAAGACAAATTCCAAAAGCAGTAGGCGCTTATTGTTCTAGAATACTGCCTGAATCAGGAACATGTAGAGTACGGTTCCAACTCCGATACTCAACAGATTGTTTCGTTTCCACACGTGAAGAACAGCTGTCACCAGTACGGCGATCAGCTCCGGGATTCCGTGTGGATAAGCAATTACCGTTGTTGTTTTCAGGCAGTATACTACAAGCATTCCGATCACGGCCGGAGTCAGTACCTTTCCCAGATACTGTACAACCTTTGGAATCTCCTTTCCCTTCGGAAATATCAGAAAAGGAACCAGTCGTGTGGCAAATGTCGCAGCAGCCACTACCAATATGATCAAAAAGGATCTAACTGCACTGATCGGCATCCCGGACCCCCTCCTTTCTCGCATCGTTTTCTTCTTTTTCTTTCTTCTCTTCATCCAGTCTGGTTCTGGAAACAAATAGCACCAGAATAATCAAGAGCATAGACGGAAGCACGAATTGGTCTGCCCCAAAGATCTGCAGACAGATAAATGCTGCTCCAACACCGATCATCTCCGGAATCCGGTTTTTCTTGTCCATCCACTGCTCCACAAATATCACGACGAACAAAGCCGTCATTGCAAAATCTATCCCTTCTGAATTAAAGGGAATCAATGTTCCTGCAAGTCCTCCGATGGCAGATCCGATGACCCAGTAAGCCT
>JAEDLC010000060.1 GCA_016295505.1 Dorea sp. | reverse complement strand
CGGCTCCGTCTACCATCTCGCGACAGAGATCGCCGATTCCGCATAACAGGTCGATGCCATGTTCAGCTGCGTACTCTCCAACACTGCGGTGAAGTTCTTTCTCATCTTCTCCAAGTTCTCCCATATCTCCAAGTACAGCTACTTTTCTTCCGATTGCCATGTTCAGAACATCGATGGAAGCCATCATGGAGATCGGATTGGCATTGTAGCAGTCGTCGAGAATGATCAGACGGTCTGTCTTTATGATATTGCCGCGTCCCGGGATGGAAGGAAGTTCTTCGATACCGGCTTTAATCTCGTCGGCTGTCAGTCCGAGTGCATAACCTGCAGCCGCACCTGCAAGGGCATTGCTGACCATGTGGATACCCGGAAGTGGAACGATACAGTCGAAGGAAGTTCCGTCTTTTAAGGTGATGGTGCATGCAGTTCCGCGAAGTCCCAGTGGCTCTATATTGTCTGCGCGGAACTGGCAGTTGTCGCCCTGCCCGAAGAAGACAGGAGACACGCCTTTGATCGGTCCGACATTGGCAAGAAGGTCATCATCGCCGTTCAGAATGATAGTTCCTTTGTCTTTCATATCCTGGATCATCTGAGTCTTTTCCTGAAGGATACCCTCCCTGGTCTTAAAGAATTCCAGATGTGCAACACCGATATTGGTGATAATGCAGATATCCGGGCTTGAGACGGAAGAGAGACGGCGCATCTCGCCAAAATGATTGACGCCCATCTCCAGCACAGCGACTTCGGTATCTTCCGGCATATCGAAGATGGTAATCGGAAGTCCCCATTCATTGTTAAAATTCCCCAGAGTCTTGTGTACTTTATACTTCTGAGAGAGAACGGAAGCAATCATCTCTTTCGTACTTGTCTTTCCCACACTTCCGGTGATTCCGACTACTTTCATGTCGAATGAATCACGATACAGCTTGGCAATATCCAGTAAAGCCTGACCGGTGGATTCTACCAGAATATAGGGATAATCTGTTTCACCGAGATCTTCATGTGATACGACACACAAGGCACCTGCCTGAATGGTATCAGGAATAAATTTGTGTGCATTTACACGTTCTCCGTCGATTGCAACGAAGAGATATCCCGGCTGTACCTTACGGCTGTCTATGACGACGCCTGATACCTCTTCTGATAATTTGCCGGTATCACCGTGGTAAGTGCCGCGACATGCTTTTGTAATATGTTCTAAGGTAAGGTTCTTCATAATTCATATCTCCTTGCGTCAGAAAAGGCCAGACCTCAGATGTTACTTAAGAGGAAAGGCCAGTTTTATTAATAACGTGTTTTGATTGACTCCTGAATGATTGCCTCACAGAGCTCGTTGTAGTCGTATCCGGCTTCTCTGGCCGCTTTTGGAAGAAGACTTGCCGGAGTCATTCCCGGAAGAGCGTTCATTTCCAGGCAATAGAATTCACCGTCAGAGTCATCAATGATAAAATCTGCACGGGCATAAACATCCATGCGGAGAGTTTCAAATGCTTTTTCTCCTGCGCGCTGAATCTTTTCCTGTGTTTCCTGATCCAGAGATACCGGAGGGCAGATCTCTTTGGCGCCGCCGTCCTGATATTTGTTCTCATAGCTGAATACTCCGTCCTTCGGGATGATCTCAACGAGAGGGAGTGCTTTGCCGGCAAAGATGCCGCAGGCAAATTCCCGGCCCTTGATATAAGGCTCGATCACTACTTCATCAGTATGGTCGATATCGAAAGACTGATGGATTGCATCTGCATATTCTTCTTCTGTATGGCAGATGTAGACACCGATACTGGAACCGTTGGAGCATGGCTTGATGACCAGCGGAAGGTAGTAGCCAAGATCCTTCAGAGGGGTGTCCTTGGTTCTGATGTCGAGAGAGGTTCCGCGAGGAGTCGGAACGCCGGACATTTTGAATATCTGCTTTGCCACCAGTTTGTTCATGGATAATGCACAGCCAAGAGAATTCGGACCGGTGTAATGGATTCCGAGTGTGTCAAAAGTAGCCTGCAGTTTTCCGTCTTCTCCGATAGATCCGTGAAGACCCATAAAAGTGATGTCCGCCATGCGGCAGAGCTCGATTACATTTGGTCCGAGAAGGCTTTCAGACTGATCCGGACGCGACTTGCGAAGTGCTTCCAGATCGGGTGCAGTCGTCTTGATTCCTTCAGCCAGTCCAAGACCGGCATCCGGAAGATCGAATACTTCTTCCAGACGATCGGAATCATACGGAAGTCCAAAGAATGGATCAAGCAGATATGCCTGATGGCCGTTCTCTCTCAAAGTACGGCAGATACCTGCGCCTGATATCAGAGATACATCACGTTCGGGACTGAGTCCTCCGGCTAATACAATAATTTTCATAGTTTTTTTCCTTTCTTAGTCAGTCATATTCATCTGGTCTAACAGAGATTTTTTTACTTCATAAAGCTTTGGTGATAAGTCCACATATACCTGATGTGGATAGAAGAGACGCTTGGTTTCTTCCCACAGAGTACTCTTTTCAGCTTTACAATATTCCGCAATCTCTTTTACGGAAGGAGACTGGTAGATACATTCTCCATTTCGGAATACGGGTACGAGAATCTCACGCATCGTATAGGAACCGCCCGGAAGCTTCGTCTTTTTCCAGGTTTCCAGAGGATCGAATAACAGCATATCTTCTCTGGGGTCGAAGGTCTCATCTGCAAAGCAGATCAGGTCAGCCTTTACTTTTCCGGTTGCCTTATCATAGATACGGAAAATGGTTTTATTTCCCGGGTTGGTAATCTTTTCTGTATTTTCAGAGATCTTGATCTTCGGTACAAATTCGCCGGCCTCATTCTGGATTGCTGCAAGCTTATAGACGCCTCCGAAAGAAGGGCAGTCCTTGGAAGTGATCAGGTTGGTGCCGACACCCCATGAATTGATGGCTGCGCCCTGGATCTTCAGGTCATGCAGAAGGTATTCATCCAGATCATTGGAAGCACAGATGGAAGCATCCGTAAATCCGGCCGCATCCAGCATCTTTCTGGCTTCTTTGGACAGATATGCAAGGTCACCGCTGTCAAGACGGATTCCGTATTTCTGGAATTTCTTTCCGGAATCTTTGTATTCCTGGAATACGCGGATGGCGTTTGGTACGCCGGATTTTAATGTGTCGTAGGTGTCGACCAGCAAGGTGCAGTTGTCCGGATACATTTCTGCATAGGTCTTAAAAGCAGTATATTCATCCGGAAAACTCATGATCCAGCTGTGGGCATGGGTTCCCATCACAGGAACATCAAACATCTGACCTGCAAGTACGTTGGAGGTACCGACACACCCGCCGATCATAGCAGCACGTGCACCATACAGACCCGCATCCGGTCCCTGTGCTCTTCGCAGACCGAATTCCATGATACCGTCACCATTGGCGGCAAATACGATACGGGAAGTTTTGGTCGCGATCAGAGACTGATGATTGATGATGTTCAGAATCGCAGTTTCTACTAATTGTGCTTCCATAATCGGTGCGATCACCTTCAGAAGAGGTTCTTTTGGAAATACAACCGTACCTTCCGGAATCGCATAAATATCCCCGCTGAAATGAAAGCCGCTGAGATAATGAAGAAAATCATCTTTAAAAATTCCAAGACTTCTCAGATAATCAACATCTTCATAAGAAAAGTTCAGATTTTTGATATATTCTATTACCTGTTCGAGTCCGGCACAGACGGAATAACCATTGCTGCATGGGTTCTGACGGAAGAAAACGTCGAAGATGACTTTCTCGTTCTGACCTTTTTCATAATATCCCTGCATCATCGTAAGTTCATACAGATCCGTCAGTAACGTAAGATTTCGTTCACTCATTTTTATAAAAGCTCCTTTTTATACGCCTTTTTTACGGTGTTTTTTTTCTGATATTTAAATTACGTTTTATTATAGCACCTGAAAGTACAAAAGTAAAAGAAAAAGTAAATCAGGCGTTAAAGAAGCGCCTGATTTTTATTGATTGTTTCCTGTATGATATTGCTGCAGTATTCTCCGATATGCTTTTTGGTCTCTTTATCCAGTTCCTTTGGATAGATCGGAGTGCCGTATTCCAGAATGACGTGTGTCTTTTTGATTCGTGGAAAATGACTTTCAAAGATATCGGCAGTATTGTTGATGCTCATCGGTATGATCGCGCATCCCGTCTTATCTGCAATCTTGAAGGAACCATTGTGGAAAGGAAGAAGAGATAATTCCTCTCCTTTGTTCCGTGTGCCTTCCGGAAAGATGCAGATAGAGATGCCCTGTTTGATATAATCGATTGCCTGCAGGATGGTCTTCAGGCCTTCCTTCGGGTTGCTGCGGTCCAGGAAGAGACAATAGAGCCGTTTCATCCAGGTGCTGAGCAGAGGAATCGACAGCATCTCTTTTTTTGCAATATATCCGGTCAGCCTTTTGCAGCGTGCATAAGTAATCAGAATGTCAAAGTAGCTGCGGTGGTTGCCGATGAACAGAACCGGTTCATCCGGAACATTTTCCTCTCCGATCACGGTGATCTCCACACCGGTAATCTT
This sequence comes from Dorea sp., assembly GCA_016295505.1. Classification (GTDB taxonomy): domain Bacteria; phylum Bacillota; class Clostridia; order Lachnospirales; family Lachnospiraceae; genus Dorea_A. Next base: position 6,585 of record JAEDLC010000060.1, on the reverse strand, counting down.
GAGGATCGTGTTGAATCCCCACTGAACGATGCGAAGACTGCTGTAATCCATCGTGTTCTTACTGAAACGCCCGATCAGCCATTCGATACCGAGAACCGGAATCCCGAGAATCAGAAATAAAATCAGAAATAAAAATACAAATGTAATTCTTATCATAATAAGCTTTATCCTTTCTGTAATTCAGTAGTATGTGTATCATTGCATTTTATTATACTACAAAAGTGGTATTTTTCACAGTACTCATGTGTATGATAATAAAGAGAATATTTTGAAGCAGGACAGTATGAAAAGATTATGTGCAGTACTTGCTGTTATACTGTGTGCTTTCTGTCTGAGCGGCTGTAAAGCAGGGAAGATAGAGGGAAAAAAACTTCGTGATATTGAATATACTGTGGTGGATAAGTCGGAGATACCGGAAGAACTTGCGCAGGAGATAGAGCAGGCAAAATGCGAAGAGATGAAGATGTGTTATGGGGATCAGGGATATCTGTATATTGTCCGGGGATACGGGGAACAGGATACGAACGGTTACAGTGTGAAAGTGGATGCCTGTTATGAAACGGAAAATGGCATATATCTCAGAACCGATCTGCTGGGACCGGATAAGGACCAGGAGATCCTGGATAAAAAAACATTCCCATATCTTGTGATTAAGACGGAGTATACAGATAAACAGGTTATCTATGAGTAGGAGGCGAAAAAGATGGAGTATATTACAAGGCGTATGCAGACTTTCCGCTCGGGAAAGACAATGATTGATCAGTTTTACATTGATGATGATTATAATGTACCGGATGCAAAAAGTGACGTGAAGGAAATTATAATGTCAGAGGGTACTCTTAATATAGAAGATATGAAGGTGGTAGAGAATTATGTTCGGGCAGCAGGCAAGCTGAATTTTAAGGTCCTGTATATTACAGAGGATGGGAGCGGGCGTCTTGCCAGCCTGGAAGGAAGAATTCCGTTCGAGGAGATGATCTATCTGGAACAGGAGCCGCAGGGAAATCTGATCATAAAAGCGAAGGAAGCAGACCTGACGGTAACGGCAATTCATTCCAGAAAACTGAACATCAAGACTTTGGCAGAGATCACACTTGCCTGCGAAGGAATGCAGGAATCGGAGATTACAATGGATATTGATTCGGATATCCCGATATATAAGAAAATAGAAGAAAAAGAACTTCTGAAGGTGTACTGGTCAGGGAAGGATACTTATCGGATCAAAGAGGAGATCGTACTGAATGGAACGAAAGAAAATATTGGGAATATGCTGTGGACGAATGTGGATAGCAGAAAAATGGATACCAGGCTGAAGGAAGATGAATTGCAGATACAGGGAGAGCTGATGGTATTTTGTCTGTATGAAACCCTGGATGGAAAGACAGACTGGATCAGCCAGAATGTGCCATATGAAGGACGGATCGCATGCAGCGGTGCTCAGGAATCGATGTATCACCATATGAATTCTGAACTGACGGATGTAAACATTGAGACAAGAATGGATGAAAATGGCGAAATGCGTCTGATTGGAGTAGAAGCTACTCTGGAGATTCGTATGGTTATATATGAAGAAGAAAAACTGAATATTTTGTCAGATCTGTATTCTCTGGAACGGGTGTGCGTTCCGACAGCCAGTGAACTTCAGCTGGAACAGCTTCTGATGCAGAACCATTCCAAATGCAGGGTGACAGAGCAGCTGTCCCTGCCGGAGATCAAGGACAGCATTCTGCAGATCTGCCAGAGCAGTGCAAGGATTCAGCTGGAACGTACGACACCGACAGACGGAGGAATTCAGATTGAAGGTGTGCTTCACTTAAGTTTTCTGTATATTAAGGCAGATGATATGGCTCCGTTTGATACCTGGCAGGGCATGGTGCCATTTTCCTATCTGATGGAAAGTAATGAGACCACAGAGGATATGGTCTGTGATCTTACATATGCGGTCGAGCAGCTCTCGATAGGGCTGTTGGGAAGTGAAGAAGTGGAGGTAAAGGCAGTGCTCGCATTTCACAGCTTTATCAGAAGGCCGGTTACGATCACGAATATTGAGTCTGTGGATTTTGAAGCCGTCAATATGGAAGAAGTGGAGAAGCGGCCGGGAATTACGGGATATATTGTCCGGGAAGGGGATGTACTGTGGGATCTGGCAAAACGTTACAGCACGACCGTTGAGGGAATCATGGAAATAAATCATCTGGAAAAAGAAGAGATAAAGTCGGGTGATAAAATATTGATTTTTAAAGAAAATATGAGTATACTATAAGTACACTGTATACAAGATACACGGGTGCGATACACATTTGAAGGAGAACACATATGAATAAACTGGAATTAAAAGCACTGGGAAAGATTAACCTTGGACTGGATGTTCTGGGAAGAAGAGAAAATGGATATCATGATGTGCGGATGGTCATGCAGACACTGTACCTGTATGATCAGATCCGGATGCAGAAGACAAAAGAACCGGGAATCAGGCTCTCCACCAACCTGTATTATCTGCCTGCCGACGAAAATAATCTTGCATATAAAGCAGCGGATCTTCTGATGCGGGAATTTGAGATCAAAGAAGGCGTGGATATTTCGCTTGAGAAGCATATCCCTGTAGCTGCCGGAATGGCAGGAGGAAGTTCGAATGCGGCAGCAGTTCTGTTCGGGATGAACCGGATGTTTTCACTGGGATTGTCGCAGAAAGAACTGATGGACAGAGGTGTAACTCTCGGAGCAGATGTACCATATTGTGTGATGCGGGGAACCGTCCTTGCAGAAGGAATCGGCGAGATACTGACACCGCTTCCGGCGATGCCGAAGTGCCATGTACTGATCGCCAAGCCTCCGATCAGTGTATCTACAAAACTGGTCTATGAAAAGCTGGATTCACATGAGATTACGGAACATCCGGACATCGATGGTATTCTGGATGGGCTGAAGTCAAAGAATCTGAAAAAGATTGCTTCCTGTATGGGCAACGTACTGGAAAAAGTCACGATCGAAGAATATCCGGTAATCGAAGAGATCAAGAATGTCATGAAAGAGAACGGTGCACTCAATGCAATGATGAGCGGCAGCGGACCAACGGTATTTGGCATATACGAAGAAAAAGAACGGGCAAAAAGAGCAGCACAGAAGATAAAAGATCTTCAGTTGGCAAAGCAGGTGTATGTAACAGGCATACATAATGCAAGGAGGAGATAGAGAATGGAATCAAACTTTACAGTAAACATGAACGAGTATCTGCCGCTCAGAGATGTGGTATTCAATACACTCAGACAGGCAATCCTTCGGGGAGAGCTGAAGCCGGGAGAACGTCTGATGGAGATTCAGCTTGCCAACAAGCTGGGGGTCAGCCGGACTCCGATCCGTGAAGCCATTCGAAAGCTGGAACTGGAAGGGCTGGTCCTGATGATTCCAAGAAAAGGAGCAGAAGTTGCGGATATCTCGGAAAAAAGCTTAAGAGATGTGCTGGAAGTCAGAAAGGCACTGGAAGAGCTGGCAGTTCAGCTGGCATGTGATAAGATCACAAAAGAAGAGATCGAGGATCTGAAAAAGGCAGCAGAAGATTTTAAAAAGATTTTAAAAAGCAGGGATATTACAGAAATCGCAGAAGCGGACGTGCGTTTTCATGATATTATCTTTATGGCTACGGATAATCAGAAGCTGGTTCAGCTTCTGAATAATCTGAGGGAGCAGATGTATCGTTTCCGTGTGGAATATCTGAAGAATGAAGAAGTACATCCACAGCTGATTGCGGAGCATGAGAAGATCATAGAGCATATTATGGAGCGGGATAAGGCAAAAGCATCTGCCATAGTAAGTGAACATATCAACAATCAGGTAGAAGGTGTGATAGATATTATCCGTACAAAACAAAGTGAAACGGAATAAAATGCAGGATTGTGTCAAGACTCCTTAATAGATTCAGAGGTAATATTAAGGAGAGTGATACATAATGACTCGTATAGAGAAAATACTGAGAAAATGTAGCAGAAAACAGCTGATCTGTGCTATACTGGGAATCTGCATTGCCATGATCCTGACTACAAAGATCGTGGGACGCAGAATGGCGTATGTAGAAGCAAAATATCAGGATACACAGCAGGCGCTCGCCGGCGAGGTGTTCCGTTTTCACGTGATTGCAAACAGTGACAGCAGCGAAGACCAGAAGGTCAAGTTAAAAGTCAGAGATGCGGTAATTTCATATATGAAGGAAAGCATGGATCCGAAGGATGCGGATGTGGAACAGACCAGACAGTGGGTCACGGAGCATTTGGATGAGATAGAAGAGATCGCCCGGCAGGTAGTTCGTGCACAGGGAGATACTTATGAAATATCCGCAGAAGTGACAAAGTGCTATTTCCCGGATAAATATTACGGAGATATCCTGTTTCCCGAAGGGTGGTATGACGCCCTGCGTATCAGACTGGGAAAAGCTTCCGGTCATAACTGGTGGTGCGTGCTATATCCAAATCTCTGTTTTATGAATACCACATGTGCGGTTGTGGATGAAGATGGAAAGAAAAAGCTGAAGGATGCACTCAGTGCACAGGAGTATGAGATGGTAACTGCATCTTCAGAATTTAAGATAAAATGGTTCTTTTTCGGAGAAGGTCAGGAGGAAGAACCTTAACAGAAAGGGGTAACGGGATATGCAGAAAATTCCCAGATATACATTTGACGGCAGGATCCGATTCAGTGAAGTAGATCACACAAAGAAGATCACACTTCCGGGAATTGTGAATTATTTTCAGGATTGCAGTACGTTCCAGTCAGAAGAACTCGGGCTGGGAATCGACCACTGCAAAGAACTGAAGAAGGCATGGATTCTGTCTTCCTGGCAGGTTGTGGTGGAACGTTATCCGGAACTGGGCGAGGAGATCAGTGTCAGTACCTGGGCAACCGGATTTAATGGATTGTTTGGAGATCGCAACTTCTGTATGTGCGACAAAGAACAGAAAAAGATCGCGTATGCGAATTCTCTGTGGGTATATATGGATATGGAAAAGGGAAGACCGTCAAGACCGGCAGCAGAAGAGATTGAACCATATGGAGAGAGCGAGCCTTTGGAGATGGAATATGCTTCCAGAAAGATCACACTTCCGGAAAAAACAGAAGAAAGAGAAGCATTTCCGGTCAGGAGATATCATATTGATACGAATGAACATGTCAATAACTGTCAGTATGTGCAGATGGCGATGGAACTGCTTCCGTCGGACCTTGAGATCCGTCAGCTTCGCGTAGAATATAAAAAATCAGCAGTATATGGGGATATCATATATCCGGGAATCGCATGTGAAGAAGACAGAACGATCGTAGAATTGTGCGATGAGGCCGGAAAGCCATATGCAATTGAAGAATTCAGGTTCAGATAAATGTAATGGGAGAACGAAAGGATAAGAAGATGGGATTAGCAGATGAATTAGGTAAGAAAAAGAGATTGATGATCGTAAAAGAGGTTGAATTCGGAGTATATCTCGGAAATAATACGGACAAAGTGCTTCTTCCGAAAAAGCAGGTTCCAAAAGATGTGGAGATTGGAGATCCGGTAGAAGTATTTCTCTATAAAGACTCTTCAGACCGCCTGATCGCAACGACACAGCAGCCGAAGATCACAAGAGGAGAGCTTGCGGTTCTGAAGGTAGTGGATACTGGAAGGATCGGAGCATTTCTTGACTGGGGACTGGAAAAAGACCTCCTGCTTCCATTCAAAGAGCAGACGGCAAAAGTGAAAAAAGGAGATGAGGTTCTGGTCGGTCTGTATGTGGACAAGTCGAATCGTCTGTGTGCGACTATGAAGATCTACAATGATCTTCAAACGGATTCTCCATATAAAAAGGATGATCAGGTGGAAGGAATTATCTATGAGATCAGTGATAATTTTGGGGTATTCGTGGCAGTAGACAACTGTTACAGTGCGTTGATTCCGAAGCGGGAAGCTTATGGAAAGCTTCATGTCGGAGACAGGGTGCATGCAAGAGTTGTCAAAGTAAAAGAAGATGGAAAGCTTGATCTAAGCGTAAGGGAAAAGGCATTCCTTCAGATGGATGCGGATGCTGCACTGATCATGAAAAAGATGGAGAAGAACGGCGGATGTCTTCCGTATACAGACAAAGCAGATCCGGAACTCATCAAAAATGATCTGGGGCTGAGTAAAAATGCTTTCAAACGTGCAGTAGGAAGACTGCTGAAAGAAGGCAGAATAAAAATAAATGAAAAAAATATTGAAATCAGACAAAAATAGGTTATAATAGGGGCGAAGACATAGAGACAGAGTGGGAAGGGAGAAATAGAAATGAAAGTACAGAATATTACAGATATTGAAGGTTTTTTTAAAGTAGTAGACTCTTGCACAGGAAAAGTAGAGCTGGTGACAGGAGAAGGAGACAGATTGAATTTAAAGTCTAAGTTATCACAGTATGTATCTATGGCAAACATTTTTTCAAATGGAGAGATTCCGGAGCTTGAAATTGTAGCTCATGAGCCGGAAGATATTAATAAATTATTTAAGTATATGATTGATGGAGAGTAATCAATTCATAGATTGATACGGACGAATAACGGGACTGTTGTTACAGTCCCGTTTGCTTTCAT
>JAEDLC010000187.1 GCA_016295505.1 Dorea sp. | reverse complement strand
TCTCTTTCGCCTTCTCCATGCAGATCTTAAACGCATATCTGTATTCTTCCCGGCACGTCCCGGGATAAAAATGGTAGACATCTATCTGATCCCGGAATCTGGTATGTCCGTCATCCGTCTGTCCGCTGCACTGCCCTGTCAGATTTCCCATGCGCATGGCTTCTGCTTTCTGCCATACCGCATACAGATTATAGAACAGAGATTTTACGTGCCACTTTCGCTCCTCAAAACGCCTCTGCATCTGTTCACACACGCTTTCCCAGTAGTGGATCGCTGTACTGTAAATATCCCTTGCCGACACATACTCTTTTTCGGCAAGCAGGAGATCCCCCTGCAGCAGCATAAGCTGCCCTTTCATCCAGAAGTCCAGATGTCCCTGTTCCTTCCACTGCTCCAGAAGAATCTGATATTCTTTCGCTTCTTCCAAATCACTTCTCTTGAATGCGATCCGGCCAAGAATATAGTCAAGCTCTGCTTCCACACTCGGAATTGTCTGCTGACTTTCTGTTTTATACTGTGCCAGCAGTGCTTTCCCTTCTGCTGCAAATCTATACGCATCCTCATCCTCTCCCGCGTGATAAAGCACACGTCCTGCAATCTGCAGACCGGCCAGAAGCTTTCCGAAGTTCTGCCGTGTCCGTTTTCTCTCCCACAGTTTTTTCGCAGAATCTATCTGTTCATAAGCGTACGGAACCGCTTCATTGACACAGAGCTTATCATCCAGATTTTCCGCAAGGAGCGCCGCTGCAAGCCAGTGCCGCTCTTCCGCCTTTTTCTCCCGGGATCTCCGGACGTTTCTTCCCTCTTCCTGCAGGAGATCATACGCTCTCTTTGTGTGTTTTAACGCTTTATCTATCTGATATTCCGCTACTTCCTCCTGTGCACGTTCCAGCAGCATATCTTCATAATATGCCCGGTCTACATAAACATAATCTTTCTCACACAGTTCTTCAAAATAAGCAAAACTCAGGTCCCACGCTTCCCGTTCACGCCGAATCCACTTCTCCTTATCTTCCGGCTCCTGCTGCCCGTGCAGAGCCGCAACGTCTTTTGCAAAAAAGGATGCCTGAACCGCCACCTCCTGCTGCCAGTAATCTGTATGTGCGATCTGATATGCCCGTTTACACACATTCAGACTTTCATACCGATACTGATAACGGTGTTCTCTGTCCACATCATGTCCGTAAAAATTCAACGTCCGTGATAAAAGTCGCAAAGTCTCCACACTGGTATCTTCCTCACTTAATGCTCGCGCAAGCTCCAGCGCTTCCTTTGCACAACACGCGCCCCGGTACGGATCCTCTTTTTCATAATGCCTTGTGGCTTCCAGACAGACCTCAATTTTTGCCATCCGAACTCTTCTTTTCCGTGCAAGCTCCGGATGCTGTTCACATAATACCAGCGCTTTTTCCAGATATTCCAGCACATATTCATTTCTATATTTACGACTTCTTTCTGCAAACAATCTACAGAAATACAGATACCATACAACTGCATCCTCTCCTGCAGCCTCACTGTCGGACAGGTTTTCCGCATCTCGCAGCAGCTCCTTAAGTATCCCGAATCCCTCATCTATATGATCCGTCTCGAACAGATTCCTCATCTCCACAGAATCAATCTCAATTTTTCTTAATCTTTTTCTATCGCAATCCTGCATGAGGGAAAGAAAGCTTCTTGCCAATTGAATATGTCTTTGACTCTCTTCCGGCGCATCCCCATATAAAAGCTCCATCAGAACATCTACTTTCAGTTCCGCCGGAAGATCTGCAATCCGACAGATCTTTTCACAGATATTTCTTCTAAAGTTCTCTGTCCTTTGCTCTCTCTCGTACCTGCCTGCGGATTTCCAGAAGGCAAACAGACGCTCTACACCTGTGTGATCCATTTCATCCGGCATCTTCATAAAATATGCCGCCGCATCTTCATCATCTCTCAGCATCTGCGCTGCCAGCTCCTGTACCTTTTGATATGTATCCCAGTTCCTACATTCTCTCAGCACTTTTGCCCCGAGCACATCCTTGCTCTTCAGGATATGTACATAGCCTTCCCGCTCCATAAACTCCGGATTGACCTCACTGTAGTCAATAAAACAGCGGCGTATCTCATCTGCCTCTTCACCCATGTCCCGCATCATTGCCTCATAAAAGATCCGGTGTGCAAAGATCCATTTTCCATCTTCCTTTTCCGTAAATACATCGTACAGATAATACAGAATTTCCTGAAACTTAAGCTGTGAAAATTCGAAAGACTGCTGCCTTAAGATATCACCGATCTCCCGTTCAGAAAGT
>JAEDLC010000186.1 GCA_016295505.1 Dorea sp. | reverse complement strand
TCAATCTCACTTCTCCATGGTTCTTCCTTGATCCACACCCGGATAGGAACCGGAAAGCCCAACTTTTTCCGATTCACAATCTGGGAAGGTAATTTTTTTGCAGCTACTTGTCTGAACAGATATTTCGTCTGATGTTTTCTTGTTTTTGCATTTTCCGGTAACTTTCTTGCCAATTCAAAAACATCGTAATCCAGGTACGGAACCCTGACTTCCAATGAATTAGCCATACTCATCCTATCAGCTTTTTGCAGGATATCTCCCGGTAACCAGTTATTAATATCAATCTGCTGCATCCTGCTCATCGTGTCCAGTTCCAGGGTGTCTTCATATTGATTTTTTAAAAACTGTTCGCTTGACGTCACGTTTGTATCATGTTTCAGAAGTTGTTGTATCTCATGAGTACTGAAAATATGTGCATTTCCTATGTAACGTTCCTCAATCGGTATCCCTGCACGGATTAAATAATTCCGTCCTTTCATATCCGGCAATTTTTCTGCTGCACGGGCAACTTTGCGCCTGATCTTTTTCGGAATCCAGTTCATCCACTTTAAAGCCTTCGGCTCAAGATAGATATTATAACCACCAAAAAATTCATCTGAGCCCTCACCTGATAAAACTACCTTAACTTGTTTTGCTGCCTCTTTCGCCACAAAATACAATGCAACTGCAGAAGCATCTCCACTTGGCTCATCCATATGATACATGACTTTCGGAAGTGCCGTCCAGAATTCCTCCTTTGTAATTATTTTAGAATAACTTTCCAAAGGATATATTTCTTTAAGCTCTCCGGCGTATTTGATTTCACTGTATCGATTATCTTCCCCTCCAAATCCTACTGTAAATGACTTTACCTTTCCCAGTCCGGCTGCCAGATAATTTGAGTCAATACCACCGGAAAGAAACGTCCCGACTTCCACATCACTGATCATATGCCGCTTCAAAGAATTCTCGAGAACATTCTCCAATTCTTCCACCATCTCATTCTCATCCATATCCACATCCTGTGGTGCCAGATCCGGTGTGAAATATCTTTGAATCTTCAGATTCGCATTTTCGTAGACAAGAAAATGTCCGGGATCGAGTCTGTAAATTCCTTCAAAGAATGATTCATTCAATGCGGAATATTGAAAAGCCAGATATTGTTCCAATGCCTTTTCATTTACTTTTTTTTGATATCCCGGAAAGCGAAGAATACTTTTAATCTCAGATGCAAATACAAAACATCCTTCAATCTCTGCATAATAAAATGGTTTTATGCCAAAAAAATCTCTGGCTGCAAATAACCTTTTCTTTTTGGAATCCCATATTGAAAACGCAAACATTCCCCGTAGTCTCTGAAGTATTCCTTCACCATACTCTTCATATCCATGTATCAATGTTTCCGAATCAGATACTGTCGAAAAAACATGCCCCTTCTGTTTCAGTTCCTCTCTTAATTCACGATAGTTATATATCTCACCGTTAAAGACCAGACAAATAGTACCATCTTCATTAAAGATCGGCTGATTTCCGCCTTCTAAATCGATAATAGAAAGTCTGCAGAATCCCAGAGAAACATTATCTTTCTGATAAATCCCGTCAGAATCCGGTCCCCTATGTCGAATTGCATCCATCATATCCGCCAAAACAGCTGCTCTATTCTCTTTTTTTCCAATAAAACCACATATACCACACATATTTCACTATACCCTCACTTATCCTTTGAATATCCATTTTTTTGCAGAATGTCGATCAGCCCTTCGGAACATCACCGATACAGCCCGAGGTAGGTCAGGACATAGCCGGATTCAATCAGGTTGCCGTTCTCATCAAAACAAGCCCTGCCACCGCCGGAAGATCCGTCGTCGTTCATCAAATAGACAGCTTCCTCATCATATTCCACCGGTCCCCCTGCAAACGGGGTAAATTCATCCGCCATATAGGTATTCCACCATCCTGCGTTACTGATCTCAAGAATGGTTCCATCTGGGTACTCCCAGAACCCCTGATATGCCGACTGAGCGTCCGGCTGGCAGACCTGTTCATCCTGTTCATCATCACCCCGCACATCGGCATGGGCGAAGTAGAATTCCGATCCCATATAGGGAATATCAGAGGGGAACACGTTGACAGAATACAGTTCCTCAAAGAACAATTCCCTGCCGCCATCCATGGTATAATAGATATTCTCGGCGTTCAGATTCTCGGTCAGGGTGCGCCAAAGGCTGTCCATCATGAACCAGCACAGCGAATCATGGTCGAAGAAATGGAACTCCTCTTTTTGCTCACGATCATCAAGTCCCGCAATCAGCGTAGAATCTGCAGCCCAGTCAA
>JAEDLC010000059.1 GCA_016295505.1 Dorea sp. | reverse complement strand
CATATTATGCCTTACGGCCTTGCGAAGTTTGTGCGGTTTGCAAAGAATGTTTGGAATGTTGATACTACCGGAAAGTCGGATGAACAGGTTGCATCTGATGGTCTTCAGGCAATGGAAAACTGGATGAAGGAATTGGGACTTGTAATGAATATTACTGAACTTGGAGCAACAGAGGACATGATTCCGGATCTTGTGAAGGCTACGATAGTTATGCCTGGTGGTTATAAGGTGCTTAATGCAGATGAGATTGAACAGATTTTCAGAGAGAGCTTCTAAGAAAATCTTGCATGCCAGCAGACTGGTAATTGTGTAATTAAGGATGATGTGACCAAGATAATGGATAATGTAAGAGTATTCTGATAAGTATGTAGAGGCAGCCGCATAAAACAGCATTTATGCGGCTGCCTCAAAAATTAAGCAATATAAGCTTTTAAGAGAGCAAGTGTATTCTTCACACCGTCTGTATGAGAACGTTCATAGTTGTGAGATGCGTATACGCCCGGTCCGATGAGTCCGTGACGGATATCGTATCCGCTTTTGAGCGTTGCTTCTACATCAGAGCAGTAATGAGGATAAATATCGATTGCAAAGTCGATGTTATTGGCTTTTGCTGCTTCGATGAGTGCGCTTGTCACATCGTAGTTGTACGGACCACCGGAATCTTTTGCACAGATAGAAACCTGACGTTCTGTACAGTCAAGATCTGCGCCGACGCAGCCCATATCTACAGATAACATTTCTTTGGTGTCTTCAGGAATGAAACATCCTCCGTGTCCGATTTCTTCGTATACAGTGAAGAGAAGAGAAACCTTACGCTTTAACTGAAGATTTTCTTCTTTCACCATCTTGGCAAGTCCGAGAAGGATGGCAGCAGAAAGCTTATCATCCAGGAAGCGGCTTTTGATGTAACCACTTGCGGTTACAGTCGTGCGAGGGTCCATTGCAATAATATCTCCAACCTGAATTCCAAGTGCTTTTGTAGCTTCTTTTGTGTCTACATTTTCATCCAGAAGAATTTCCATATTCGCTTCTTTTTGTTCTACTTTTTCATCGGCAACGTGAACAGACGGTTCTGTGTTGAGCACAACGCCTGTATATACTTTCCCGTCGCGGGTGTGAATGGTGCAGTTTTCGCCGTCACAGGTGGTCCACAGATGGCCGCCGAGTGTGGTCGGGCGGAGACGTCCGTTCTCCTTGATGGAGCGTACCATCGCCCCGAGTGTATCGAGATGTGCTGCTAAGAGCAGGGGATTTCCCTCGCCGCCGAGTGTGACATGCACATTTCCCTTGTTGGAAAAATATGGTTCGTACCCCATATCAGTCAACACTTTGTGAACATGAGCCGTAACTTCTTTTGTATAGCCGGAAGGGCTGGGAATAGAAGTAAGCGACTTTAATTCCTCCGTTATAAAGTTGATGTAAGTATTCATAAAAACCTCCCTAAAAATAACATATCCGTTATTAGTTTACTGTTTTTAAGTGAAAAACACAACAATATCTGCAAAAAATATGTACAAAAAAGGTGCAAAAAATATGTACAAAAAATATGTACAAAAAAGGCGACTTGTCCGTATGGATGAGTCGATTTTTTTAGGCAATTGTGCCTGAATTGTCCAAAAATCAGACAGAAACGGGATGAATGTCTATTGAGACTATGGAAAATGTAAATTAGAATGACGAAAAAGAAAGAACAGAGAAATCAAAAAAGAGAGGTGAATACATTGAAAAAACTTCGCATGGCAAGGGATGGATATATTTTAATATCTTTCATTTTTTATATTAGTGGAATCATTTATATGGTTATGTCTTCCCTGTCTCCTTTGGCAGTCTGCATATGCAGCGGTATTATCCTGATCCTGTATGGAATTGTAAAGATTATAGGATATTGTTCTAATGATCTGTATAATCTGGCTTTTCAGTATGATTTTGCATGTGGCGTGTTTCTGATCGTTGTGGGAATCATTACTCTTGGCTGCAATTTGCGTATACGTAAATATCTGACACCTGCCCTGGGACTTTTAATTTTGCTGGATGCGGTTTTGAAACTTCAGACAGCTAAAGATGCAAAGGTATTTGGATTGAGAACATGGAACAGGATTTTGATATTTTCTATCATAGCAGGAATTTTTGGCGTGCTTATTATTATAAAACCGTTTCAGAGTATGCAGACCACACATATCGTAAATGGCTGTGGGCTGCTGGCAGAAGGTATTATGAATCATCTGACGGTAAAAGAAACTGTCAAATTATCGAATATAAGTGTTCAGCCACATGCAAATGAGAACGATGCAAATGAGTAAATAAATGTACAAAACAAGGAGGAAATTATCATGGATGTATCAACAACAATTAAAAAATTAGGTTTGGAGCAGGCATTTAACTATCTGTACAAGGATCCTGAAAAGAATCTGCTTAAGCTGATGGATTGGGCAGACAAATTTGCAGGGAAAGAATTTGTACCACAACGGAGAACAGTTCGTGAGGCAATGACGAATCCGGAGCATCCGTATTATGGATATATTCGCCATATTATACAGGATATCGATCCGCATGTTATGAAGACGACTGCTGTAAATTTCTTTATTAACGCTGCTTTAGTCGGATGGCCGAAGCAGAATGAATGCCGCGAGAAGTATGGATGTAATATTCCATGGACAATTCTTCTGGATCCTACCAGTGCCTGCAATCTGCATTGTACCGGGTGTTGGGCGGCCGAATATGGCAATAAACTGAACCTTACGTATGATGAGATTGACAATATTATTGAACAGGGCAAGGAATTAGGCGTTTATATGTACATATACACAGGAGGGGAACCACTGGTACGTAAGAAAGATCTGATTAAACTTTGTGAAAAGCATTCCGACTGTGTATTTCTGTGCTTTACCAACGGAACATTGATTGATGAAGCGTTTGCGGATGAAATGCTCCGGGTTGGAAATTTTGTTCCGGCAATTTCATTGGAAGGATTTGAAGAAGCAACGGATCTGCGGCGAGGGGATGGCGTATTTAAAAAAGCAACGGCAGCTATGAATCTTTTGAGGGAGAAAAAGTTATTCTATGGAATCTCAGCATGTTATACCAGTGCAAATTTTGCATCTATTACATCAGAGGAATTCTTTGACAGTCTGATTGAGCTTGGCGCTTATTTTATCTGGTATTTCCATTATATGCCGGTTGGAAATGATGCATCCCCGGAACTTATGCCAACGCCGGAACAGAGAACGGAAACCTATCATCGGATTCGCCGTTATCGTGCTGAGAAACCATTGTTTGCAATGGATTTTCAGAATGATGCAGAATATGTAGGCGGCTGTATTGCAGGAGGACGCCGTTACTTCCATATCAATGCCAATGGAGATATTGATCCATGCGTATTCATCCACTATTCAGACTCTAATATCAGAGAGAAGACAATCCTGGAGGCGCTGCAGTCACCGATGATGATGGCATACCATGATAACCAGCCGTTCAATGAGAATATGCTGCGTCCATGTCCGATGCTTGAAAATCCAGAGAAATTAAGGAGCATGGTTGCAGGAACAGAAGCACATTCAACAGATCTTCAGTCCCCGGAAACGGCCGATCATCTATGTGCCAAATGTGACAGATATGCGGAGAGTTGGAAACCGGTTGCGGATGAATTATGGAAAGAGAACAGAGCAAACAAGGGAAAAGCAGATTAAGAGGAGATACCGAATGAGAACTGCAATTGTAACGGATAGTAACAGTGGTATTTTTGAGGAAGAAGGACGTAAACTTGGAGTCTATGTAATTTCGATGCCCGTTATTATAGAGGGAGAAACTTATTTTGAAGGATATGGATTGTCTCATGAAGTGTTTTATCAATGGCTTTTGGAACATAAGGAACTATCTACTTCACAGCCATCACCAGGGGATATCATGGAAATGTGGGAACATATATTATTTGCCGGATATGATGAAATTGTGTATATTCCAATGTCCAGTGGACTAAGCAGCTTCTGTCAGACAGCTCAACTTCTGGCAAGAGAATATGATGGTAAAGTGCAGGTGGTGGATAATCATCGGATTTCCGTAACGCAAAGACATTCTGTACAGGACGCTCTTAGTCTGGCAGAGCAGGGATATTCGGCAAAGGAGATTAAGAGAAAACTGGAACAGGCAGCTTATGAATCCATTATTTTGGTCGGGGTAGAAACGCTGGAATACTTAAAAAAAGGCGGACGTGTAACTCCGGCAGGAGCGGCAATGGGAGAATTGCTGAATATTAAACCGCTTTTGATTATTGAAGGGGAACGTCTGGATGCTTATGCAAAAGTGAGAGGCACGAAAAACTGTAAAAAACGTTTGCTTCGGGAGATGAAGAAAAGGGCTGATGAGTTCCATGAGCGAGGCGATGAAATTAGGGTAGGAGTTGCTGGGAGTTTTGTGGAACAAAAGGATCATCAGGAGTGGATGGACATGGCAAAGGAGATCTTCGAAGGAGAAGAGTTCAATTATGATCCGCTGACATTTAGTATCGGATGTCATGTGGGACCGGGAGCTTTTGGAATGGGAATCAGTAAAAAGTTATAGAAAGGGCAGTGAAAAAGTGAAGAATAAAATAGCACAGATTGTCCGTATTATAACAGTTCCTCCTGTATTGATACTTTTTATGTTACTTATATTGTCTGGAACATTTGGGGAAATGTTCGCTTCAGTGAGTGAACTGATTATGGCAGTTGTTTTTTTATCGCTTGTACCTGCCTGTGCATATCCTATGGCGAAACTCAGGAAAAATGCAGAGGAAAATTCACGGGAAACGCAGAGGAATATGGCGTTTATCCTGAATCTTGGCGGGTATTTGATTGCATTTCTGGCAGGAAAGATAATGCATTGTTCTGAGATGTTGATGTGTGTGCTGTTCTCTTATCTGCTGGCTGTATTGATTTTAACTTTTTTGAATAAGATTTGTAAAATACGGGCAAGCGGACATGCATGCAGTTGCACACTCCCATATTTATTTTTATCCTACTGGCTGAATGGGGTTACCATACTGATCTGCATGATTCTTTATGGTATTGAATTTTGGGCATCGGTACAATTGAAGCGACATACTGTATCAGAATTCCTGGCAGGAAGTATCACTGCTTTTGTTGTATTTGGAATTACTGCATTATATTTGGGCTTTTTTTAGTGCAAATAGTTTCAGCAGATCTTAAAATAGCTTGTTTGCCTGAACCATGAAGCAATTCTGTAATGCGGATGAAGCTTTTTTCGAGATCGTAGTTTAGACCACTGTCAAGCCAGTCAAGATAAACTCCAACCAGAGCACATTTGTAAAAGCGAATGAAAAGAGCTCTGTCTTCCGGTGGAAGAGAGAGATTGGCAGTAGCAGTGTCAATATATTTTGTTACCATATGCAGTGCCAGTTCATTTAAAGATATTAAAAAAACTTCACGCTGAAGAGAACGATAAATATGAAGCACAGCTTTTTTGTGTTTTAAGGTGTTCTGAATAAGGGGCGTAATACAGTCAATAGGGGAACCAAAATTGCAATAGGTCTGAATGATAGACTCATGTTCGCTTTTGATACTGTTTTTCAGAAGTTCCGGGATATCATGAAAATGATAATAAAATGTATTACGGTTCAGATGGCAACGGTCAACGACATCTTTTACAGTGATTTTATTGTAGGGCTTTTCTTCTAACAATTGCCAGAAAGCGTCTATAATAATATTTTTTGTATGGTTCATCTTATCAGCTCACTTTGGTCTATTCTTAGCCATAGTATAACATAAAAAATTAAGTTTTACAAAATTCGTTCCAAGAACAACAGGTATGCTCATGTAAATTTTATTGTTTATATGTAACAATTTGACTTTTAATTTGTGAAAAATTTTAGAAAAAAGACAGAAAAATTTTATGGTTTTGTCCCTAAAGTGCTTGCAAAAGACATGTTAATTGTAGTATTATAGTATGAATAAATTCTTTTTATTTAAACAAAAAATAAAATGGAAGGAAAGGAAGTGAACTTATGGAATTACAGATTCAAGACTTAGTTTCGTCAATTCGAAAAGAAGGAATTGATGTGGCTAATGCAGAAGCAGAAGTAATCATTTCGGAAGCTAAGAAAAAAGCAGAAGCAATTGTTGCAGATGCCAAAGCTGAAGCGAAGAGTATTCAGGAAACTTCAGAGAAGGAAATCGGTATTCTTAAAGAAAGTGCTGCAATCAGTGCGGAGCAGGCAAAAAGAGATGCTATGCTTGCATTTAAAACTGAGGTGGAAGCTGAATTTGAGAAAATCCTTTCTGCGAAGATTAAAGATACCCTTTCAGATGCCGCACTTGGAAAATTAATCCAGGCTGTTGTGGTTGGAGAAGATGTACAGAATTATTCGGTTGAAGTTTCAGAAGTGAATGATGCACTCAAAGCAGAGCTTGCAGAAGAAATTAAGAATGGTCTTGAGATCAGACCTACAAAAGGCGTTCAGGCAGGATTCCGTCTGGCGGCGAAAGATGGTTCGGGTTATTTTGACTGTTCGGATGAAGAGATCATGCAGATGCTGATGCCATATTTCAGAAATCTTGATTTCTAGCAGGAGGTGTCTATGGCTTCATATTATTACTTGATATCAAGCCTGCCGGATCTGAGAACAGACGGAGAGATGCCGATCACTTATGATGAGTTTCTCGGTATGTGTCAGTCAAATGTAAGCGAATCAAAATATAAGTTCCTGGAGAATCTTACTCTTTCGTCAGAAGAGGGACCGCTTGTAAAAGAGTGGGCTGCATTTTATAAGAATCTTACGAGGGAACTTAATTATCAGAGAAGTATGAATCTGGGAAGACCTTATCTGACATCCTACGACAAGGATTCTGTCATGGCACAGGTGGCGGGAACCGCACTGGCTGCGAAGAATCCGCTGGAAGCAGAGAAAATCTTGCTGGATTATGAATTTGAAAATCTTGATTCATTGGTAGGCCTGCATACTTTTGATGATGTTTATTTATTCGGGTATGCTATTAAACTAAAATTGCTTGAGCGCCAGAGCTGTTTCGTTCAGAAAAAAGGACAACAGGAATTCAAACGTCTTTTTGATCAGGTACAGCAGCGCGTATATAGCTTATAACGGGAGAGAATTGATGGAAACAGTAACAGGATATGTAACTGGTATTAACGGAAACCTGGCAAATGTCAGCTTTGATGGTTCAGTTCATAAAAATGAAGTTGCTTACATCCTTGTTGATGGAAAACGTCTCAAAGGAGAGGTTATCCGAATCAACAATGGGATTGCAAGCATGCAGATCTACGAGATGTCCAACGGCATTAAGGTCGGAGACGCTGTAGAGTTTACCGGCGAACTGATGAGTGTTGAACTTGGCCCAGGTCTTCTGACCCAGGTATTTGACGGTCTTCAGAATCCATTACCGGATCTGGCTGAACAGTGCGGCTTCTTCCTTGAGAGAGGTGTATATCTTGATCCTATTCCGGATAGAGAATGGGAGTTTACACCATCTGTGAAGGTGGGAGATTCTGTGGAAGCGGGAGATTCTATCGGTAGTGTTCCTGAAGGATTATTTACACATGAAATTATGGTTCCATTCACACTGAAAGGTCGTGACTGGACGGTTAAATCAATTAAAGAAAAAGGCTCTTATCATGTAAGAGCGACAATTTGCGTAATTGTAAACAGTAAAGGTGAGGAGAAAGAACTCAGCATGGTGATCACACAGCCGGTTAAACAGGCAGTGAAATGCTATGAGGAGAGACTTCGTCCGGACGAACCTCTGGTAACAAAGATTCGTTGTATTGACGCTTTTCTTCCTGTAGCAAAGGGTGGAACATTCTGTGTTCCGGGACCTTTCGGAGCAGGAAAAACAGTTCTTCAGCATATGGAGGCTAAAAACGGTGAAGCTGACATCGTTATCGTAGCAGCGTGTGGAGAGCGTGCAGGTGAGGTCGTAGAGATCTTAAAAGAGTTCCCTGAACTGGAAGATCCGAAGACAGGCAGATCCCTGATGGAAAGAACCATCATTATCTGTAACACTTCTTCCATGCCGGTAGCAGCCAGAGAGGCTTCCTGCTACACTGCTGTTACACTTGCCGAGTATTACAGACAGATGGGACTGGATGTCCTTCTTCTTGCAGACTCTACAAGCCGTTGGGCGCAGGCAATGCGTGAGATGTCAGGACGTCTGGAAGAGATTCCTGGTGAAGAGGCATTCCCTGCTTATCTTGAGTCAACAATTGCTTCTTTCTATGAGAGAGCCGGTAAAGTAAGACTTAAGAATGGTAAGATTGCATCTGTAACGATTGGTGGTACGGTATCTCCTGCAGGAGGTAACTTTGAAGAACCTGTAACGCAGGCAACTCTGAAGGTAGTGGGAGCATTCCATGGACTTTCAAGAGAACGTTCTGATGCGCGTAAATACCCTGCAATTCATCCGATGGATTCATGGTCCAAGTATTCAGGTGTTGTAGATATGGGACGTATCGAAGAAGCACGTGCGATTCTCAGAAGAGGAAATGAGATCAACCAGATGATGAAGGTAGTAGGTGAGGAAGGAACATCTGCGGAAGATTATACCATCTATCAGAAGGGTGAACTTCTCGACTCTGTATACCTTCAGCAGAACTCATTTGATCCGATCGATGCGGCTTGTTCTCCGGAGAGACAGAGAGAAGAGTTCGATGTGCTGTATGATGCATTAATGAAGTCCTATGACCTGGAGGACAAGAAAGAAATCCGAGGCTTCTTCAATCAGTTGAGACAGGAGTTCCTTGACTGGCACGGTACCCAGTTCCAGACACCGGAGTACTACGAGCAGGGAAAGAAAATTTCAGAATTCTACATGTCGAAAGCAGTTGAGTAGGAGGTCCTAAAGTGCAGAAAGTATATACAAAAATTGAATCAATCGTCGGTAACGTAGTTACTGTCAGAGCCAAGGATGTCAGACTTGGTGACCTTGCTCTCGTAGGTGACAGTTATGCGACAGTTATTAAACTTGATAAAGATGTGGTATCTCTTCAGGTATTTGCAGGTGCACAGGGTATAGGAACCAATGATCCGATCCGTTTCCTCGGAAGACCGATGATGGTTTCCTTCTCAGAACATTTGCTTGGACGTGTGTTTGACGGAGCCGGAGTTCCGAGAGATAACGGTCCGGCACTTACTGAAAACATGATTCCGATAGGCGGACCTTCGTTTAACCCTGCAAAACGTATCTTGCCAAAGAACATGATCCGTACAGGTATTCCTATGATCGATGTGTTCAATACACTTGTAGAGAGCCAGAAGCTTCCGATTTTCTCTATTTCAGGTGAGCCATACAATGCTTTGCTTTCCCGTATCGCACTTCAGGCAGAAGTAGACGTTATCGTTCTCGGTGGTATGGGACTGAAATATGATGATTATCTTGCGTTCCGAGACACTCTTGAAAAGGGTGGTGCGATGAGCCATACGGTTATGTTTATTCATACTGCAGCCGATCCGACTGTAGAGTGTACACTCGTACCGGATATGGCACTTGCTGTTGCTGAGCAGTTTGCCCTTGCGGGAAAGAAAGTACTCGTTCTTCTTACTGATATGACAAACTTTGCAGATGCACAGAAGGAAATGGCAATTACTATGGAACAGGTACCTTCTAACCGAGGCTATCCGGGAGATCTGTACAGCTGTCTTGCATCTCGCTATGAGAAGGCAGTTGATATCGAGGGCGCCGGATCCATCACGATCCTTGGTGTTACAACTATGCCTGGTGATGACGTAACACATCCGGTACCGGATAATACAGGTTATATTACAGAAGGTCAGTATTATTTAAAGAACGGACACATTGAGCCATTTGGATCACTTTCACGTTTGAAACAGAACGTAAATGGTAAGACAAGAGATGACCATCGTGCTCTCATGGACGGTATGATCCGTCTTTACTCTCAGTACAAGGAAGCACTGGAAAAGAAATCCATGGGATTCCTTATGACAGAATGGGATGAGAAACTTCTGAAGTACGGTGAGCTTTTCGAAACAAAATTAATGGATCTTGGTGTTAATATTCCACTTGAAGATGCACTTGATCTTGGCTGGCAGATTCTTGCAGAATGCTTTGAACCAAACGAAACCGGTTTGAAGACGAGTCTTCTGAAAGAAAGATGGCCGAATAAGGATGCATTAAACTAAAAGGAGTAGTTAATGGCTATCAAACTTACAAAAAATGAGCAGAAAGTGCAGAAAGATCGCCTGAAACAGTATCAGCGTTATCTTCCGACCCTGCAGCTTAAGAAACAGCAGCTGCAGTCGGTGATTATGAAGACGAAAGCTGAACTGGAACAGAAGGAAGTCGAACGTGCTCAGATGATTGGAGATCTGGATGACTGGGTTGCTGTATTTGCGGAGAATGAAATCTTCGAAGAGAGCAAAAAGCTTGATCATCTGGTACAGCCGGATACCGTTATCTGTAAGAATGAGAACATCGCGGGTGTTACAGTTCCGACATTTCAGGAGCTGACATTCAAAGACATTAACTATGATGTTGACGACTATCCTTTGTGGGTTGATACTGCAATCATAAAACTCCGTGAGATTGCACGTCTGGATGCGCTGGTGTCAGTGCTTCGCAAGCAGGAAGCACTTCTTGAGAAAGAATTACGTTCTACTTCTCAGAGAGTGAACCTGTTTGAGAAGGTAAAGATTCCGGAGGCAAAGGAAAATATCCGGGTAATCGGTGTATTTCTTGGAGATCAACAGACAGCGGCAGTTGTTCGCGGAAAAATATCAAAGAAAAAACTTGTGGAGGCGGCACAATGATAGAGAAGATGAAAATGGTCTACATCGTGTCATCTGTCTCCAAAAAAGACGAGATGCTCGATGGACTTCGAAATCTCGGAGTTCTGCATCTGTCAGAGAAAAAGAGTCCACAGCGTGCGGTGTCAGAAAGATTTACCAGTCTTTCAAAAACGGCTTCCGCATTGACGGACTATGCACCGGATAAGAAATCCAAAAAGAAAGAAGAGGTTCCGATTCTTTCGGATGCTCAGTTTGAGGAAATGTATCAGGGTGTTCTGGCAGCAATGGATAAAAAATCAGCGCTTGTTCAGGATATAAGTGCTGCCAATGCAGAAATCGAACGTATCAAAGCCTGGGGTGAGTTTCATCCGGGTGATTTAAAACCATTAAAAGAAGCAGGGTATGATCTTCATTTTTACCGTCTGGGAAAGAATGAGTATGCGAAGGTGGTAGAGGATCCGGATATCAGGGTCATTCGCCTCGTATCAATAGATAAGATGGATACCGTTGCTGTGATTGGAACCTTGCCGGCAACCATTCCGGCAGCTGAGTTTACTATCCCGGAGAAGGGAATCGGTGAACTGAAAAAAGAAATTGAAAGCAAACAGCAGGAAGTTGCTGCGTGTGAGGAGATCTTTAAGAAGGCTGCTGTGTATGATTCCAGTTTTCAGGTTCAGATGCTCAAAGCTCAGAATGCGGAGAATTATTCTTC
>JAEDLC010000058.1 GCA_016295505.1 Dorea sp. | reverse complement strand
GGAATGGACGATCCGGAGGCAATTGCAGATTACTATCATTCTATCGGAGTAAAAGTTGTTGTTCTGAAACTTGGCTCCAAGGGTGTAATGGTATCCGCTGACGGCAAAAAGGAGATCATTCCGGGATATAAGGTGGATACAGTGGATCAGACAGGTGCCGGAGACACATTTGACGGAGCATTCTGCTCTCGTTATATCAAGGGTATGTCTCCGATGGATTGTGCAAGATATGCCAATGCGGCGGCTGCACTTTCTACCAGAGGATATGGTGCAGTTACACCGATTCCGATAGAAAAAGAAGTAGAAGAATTTCTGGCAGCACAGAAATAAGCTACAGGAATAAGCTCATGAGTAGCAGGAAAATATAGCCGAACAGCCATATCCGCGACGACCTCGGTACAGTGTTTTGAAGAGAAGCTCTCTTTGGAAAATGGAACGGGAAGTGCGGGTATGGCTGTTTGCGTATCTAAGCCCAGGAGAATTTGCAGGTAATGACATGGATTGATGTATCTGCAGATGTAACGCATGGATCTATGTCATTACCCGCAAAGCAATTCCATAAAATAAGTATTGTGGGAAAAGGTGTATCTTGTTAAAATCTATTCATATGTGAAGGAGTGATATTGAGATGAATAATGGAAAGGTATGGCTGGTAGGAGCCGGCCCTGGAGATATAGGATTATTAACCAAAAAAGCAATAGAGGTCATTGAGCAGGCGGATTTTATAGCATACGATGCACTGGTCGGTGAAGAGATCCTGTGTATGCTACCGGAAAAAGTAGAGAAGGTATCCGTAGGAAAACGATCCGGAAAGCATTCTGTTCCGCAGGAAGAGACGAATCAGATTCTTCTTAAGGAAGCGTTGAAAGGGAAAAAGGTGGTACGGTTAAAGGGCGGAGATCCGTTCGTGTTCGGGCGTGGCGGAGAGGAACTGGAGCTTCTTGCAGAGCATGGCGTGCCGTTTGAGGTGGTTCCGGGGATCACTTCAGCTGTAGCGGTTCCGGCCTATGCCGGAATTCCTGTGACACATCGGGATTATACGTCTTCTTTTCATGTGATCACTGGGCATCCGCGAAAAGACGGACAGGATCGCACAGATTATGAATCACTTGTCAGAATGAATGCTACGCTGGTATTTCTTATGAGCATCCGGGCAATGGGACATGTGATGGAGAAGCTTATGCAGGCCGGAATGGATCCTGATATGCCGGCTGCAGTGCTGGAACAGGGCACCAGATATTGTCAGAGAAAAGTGGTATCAACCGTGAGCAGGCTGGAAGAGGACTCTAAGAAAGCGAAGATACAGACTCCGGCAATCATTGTTGTGGGAAAGGTATGTGCATTGTCGGAAGAATTTTCCTGGTATGAGAAGAGAGAGCTTGCCGGCAGGCAGATCGTGGTGACCAGAGCAAGAAATAAAGCAAGCAGACTTACAAAGGAGCTTCGGGATGCGGGTGCAGAGGTGCTTGAGATTCCGATGATCGATACAACACCGATCAGTCCGGAACAGGTGGATCTGTCGGAACTTCTGGCGGAATCAGAAGAACGGGAAGTATGGCTTACCTTTACGAGCCCGACGGGAGTAGAGACCTTCTTTGGAACTACACTTGCCGGAAAAAAGACGGATCTTCGCAGAATTCTTCGGGCCGGTGTGGACTTGAAATTCGCGGTCATCGGGGAGGCGACGGCAAAGGAACTGGAACGATATGGCTGGATGGCCGACCTGATGCCGGAAGTATACAATGGAAAAGAACTGGGAAAGGCATTGGTGCAGACGGCAGGAAAAGATGCAGTCGTATACCTCCTTCGTGCAAAAGAAGGATCTGAGGAACTGAAAGAAGAGCTGGATGCCGGCAATATACAGTACCGGGATGTTGCGATTTATGAGACGCTCTGTAGGGAGAACAGTCCTCTGGCAGACATAATCACGGAGAAGATAGAAAATGGGCAGATCGACCGCGTAACATTTACAAGCGCGTCCACCGTGCGAGGATTTGTGCAGACGATGAAGGATATGGATTTTACAAAGGTTCCGGCATTGTGTATCGGAGAACAGACGGCGAGAGAAGCAGAAAAGTATCATATGCAGATTGAGATTTCTGATCAGGCAACCATTGCCGGTATGGTAAAGAAACTGAAGGAATTATGTAAAGCACAGGAGGAAAGATGATGAAAAGATTAACAGCAGCCATTCTTTCTGCTGCACTTGTACTTACAATGATGGCAGGATGTGGAAATAAATCAGAAGAAACAACGGGTGAGGAAAAGGCGATAACAGTAGGAACAAACAGCGAGAGCGGCGGACTGGATCCGGCCGGAATGATTGCGGATACTTATCTTGCATATTCTGTGACCGCACTGGATGAACTGTTAACATACAATGCAGATGGAGAGATTGAATATCGTGCGGCAGAATCATATGAGGTCAACGATGACCAGACGGAGTGGACTTTCCATCTTCGTAAGGGGGCAAAGTGGTCAGACGGAACACCGGTGACATCTGCTGACTTCCGCAATACGATCGAGAGATCGCTGGATCCGGAAAGCGGAAACGGGTATTCGAATTATCTGTTCCCGATTGAAAATGCCGAGGCAATCTATAACGGAGAAGCAGATATGAGTACGCTGGGACTGGAGACGCCGGATGATGATACAATCATTTTTCATCTGTCCACACCATGTGTCTATTTTCTGGACCTTCTGCGACTTCCGGTCTATACGCCGTCCTGCGCAGCTTATGCAGATGCTGTGGGAAGCGGATGGGATACGAATCCGGAGACCAGCGTATCTAATGGACCGTTCTATCTGGCAGAGTATGTTCCTCAGCAGTACTTTGTACTGAAGAAGAATCCGAATTACTGGAACGCCAACGCGGTCAGTCTGGATCAGATCACATATAAGTTTTTTGACAGCAAGCAGTCCATGGCTGCTGCCTATGAGACAGGGGAAGTGGATGTAGCACCGGCGCTTCTTGGAACTGTAATGGATGAATATGAGGGAAAAGACGATCTGGTTGTCACGGATGCAATCGCAACACGTTATATCTATATGAATCTGGATAAAGTAGAAGTGTTCCGTGATGTCAGAGTCCGGGAGGCTCTGAATCTTGGGATTAACAGAGAAGAGTTGTGCCAGATGGTAGGAAGCGATGTGGAACCGACGGTGAACTTTATTGCAAAATACATGACAGACAAATCTACGGGAGAATATTTTGTCTCCGGAGCAGAAGCACCATTTGAGGAGAATCTGGAAAGGGCAAGAGAACTGCTTGCTGAGGCCGGATATCCGAATGGAGAAGGCTTCCCGGTACTTACTTATAACTATCCGACACTGGAAATGGATATGGATACAGCGCAGGCTTTGCAGCAGCAGCTCAAGGAGAATCTTGGAATCACGCTGGAGTTGAACGCGCAGGAGCTGCAGGTTAATTATTCAGAAAGAAGAGCGGGAAATTTCGAGCTCTGCCGTATGAACTGGACTGCGGATTTTGCAGATCCAAATACGTATCTGTCTATGCTGCTGTCTAACAGTACCTATAATTGCAGTGGCATTCAGGATGAAACCTATGATAAGATGGTTGCAGAATCAGATGTGGAGACAGATCCGGTGAAAAGAAGTGAGATGATGCACGAAGCAGAACAGTATGCGATCAGTGAACAGTTCTACATTATTCCGTTATATTCCATGCACAGTGTCAATCTGATTCGGCCGAATATCAAGGGAATCACGCAGATTCCGGCAACAGGTGCTCTGGAGATCAGAGGAGCTTCTGTAGAGTAAGTGATCAGGAGGAAGATGGATGAAAAAAGCGATATTGGTGGTTAGTTTCGGAACGAGACACAGAGAAAATCTGGAGCGGTCCATCGGTGGGATCGAGGCATATCTGAGGAAAGAGTTCGAAAACTATACTGTGTACAGAGCATTTACCAGTCAGAAAATCATAGAGAAATTGTGGGAAGAAAGCAGGATTGCCGTACCGACGCTGGAGGAAGCGATGGTTCAGATGCAAAAGGACGGAATTGAACACGTAGTAGTTCAGCCGACCTATGTAGTATATGGGCTGGAATACGAAAAACTGAAAGATGCGCTGGAAGATTATCAGGAACTGTTTCAGACGCTGAAACTGGGAGAACCGCTGCTCAGTCAGGTGGAAGATTATAAGGCCTGTGTGCATTATATGATTGAAGACTGGAAGATGAGCAAGGATGAGGTGATTGTAATCGCAGGACATGGCACAATAGGATATGCACAGTCCGCATATACGATGCTGGAATATGCATTTCATTCCATGGGCTATTCGAATGTACTGGTCGGAACCGTAAATGGATACCCGAATATCACAGATGTGGTTCAGAAACTCCGTTATCTGGATCCGAAACCGCTTAGGATCATTCCGTTTATGATCGTGAGCGGCGAGCATGTATACCGGAGTCTGACAGACGGAGAAGAATCCTGGCTCGTCAGATTTCAGAACATGGGATTTTCATCCATCGTTGTGGAACGGGGACTTGGAGAGATAGAAGGAATACAGCGCATATTTGCAGAACATGTGAGAGAGGCAATGGAATCATGAAAAAAGTGGTAAGGATAGGAAGCAGGGAAAGTAAGCTTGCCGTATGGCAGGCCGAGCATGTGGCACATATGATCGAACAGGCACATCCGGAGATTGAGGTGCAGATCATTACGATGAAAACGACCGGCGACAGGATTCTGGATCGGAATCTGGATCAGGTCGGAGGAAAGGGATTATTTGTGAAAGAACTGGATATTGCGCTGATGGAAAAACGGACAGATCTGTCTGTACACAGCCTGAAGGATATGCCGATGGAAGTGCCGGAGACACTTCCGATCCTGGCTTATTCCAAACGGGAAGATCCCAGAGATGTGATCCTCTTTCGCAAAGGGATAGATACCGTTAAAGTGATTGGATCGTCGAGCAGAAGGCGTCAGGTACAGCTTGAGAAGCTTTACCCGGACTGTACATTTACCGGTATGCGGGGCAATGTGCAGACCAGGCTTCGGAAGCTGGAAGAAGGAATGTGTGATGCGACGGTGCTTGCCATGGCAGGGCTGAAACGGCTGGGTATGGAGTCGGCGGCAGGTCGGATCCTGGATCCGGAAGAAGTGATCCCGGCGGCCGGACAGGGAATCCTTGCAGTACAGGGAAGAGCCGGAGAAGACTATTATTATCTGGACTGTGTCATGGACAAGGATGGAAGAACTGCAGCACTTGCAGAAAGGGCCTTCGTGCGCATGTTGGATGGCGGTTGCAGTTCTCCGATTGCAGCCTATGCGCAGATCGCAGATGGACAGGTCATCCTGAGCGGCTTATACTATAACGAAGAAACGGGAAGTTACATTGTTGGCAAGAAGCAGGGACCAGAAAAGGAAGCAGAGAGGATCGGAAGAACTCTGGCAGCAGAGTTGAAAGAGAGGTTTGAAGTACGTGGCTAAGTACGTTGCAAAAAGACTGGTTACAGGAGTAGCGGCATTACTGTTCCTTACATTTCTTACGTTTGTGATGGCACATAAGATGCCGGGTAATCCCTTTGATACCGGCAATGTATCGGATCAGGTGCTTGAGATGATGGAAGAAGAATATGGAATGAATGAACCTCTGGGGGTGCAGTATGCCATCTACATGAAAAACCTGCTGCGAGGGGACTTTGGGATGTCGATCAAAAAACCGGGAGTCACGGTGAATTCGATCATCGCAAGATGCCTTCCGGTTACCGTGGGACTCGGAGCGCTGGCCTTTGCCGTGAGTCTGATCATGGGCATGTTCCTCGGTATCTGGCAGATCATGACGAATCATCTTATGATCCGCCGGACCATTCAGCTGATTCAGGGACTGGGGGTCGGGATTCCGAACTTTGTATATGCGCTTCTCTTCATGTTGTGTTTTGGCGTGTATCTGAAGTGGTTTCCGATCGCAGGCGTTGCGACGGCCGCCAATTATGTGCTTCCGGTTGCCTCTCTGTCGGTCTATCCGGTCTGTGTGATATCCAGAATGGTCTGCAGTATCGTGTGGAAGGAGTATGATCAGGGATATACGACATTTCTCGAGGCAAAGGGACTGAAAAAATCAACGATTCTGATGAGACATATGTGGCGTCCGATTCTGGCTCAGCTTCTGGTCTATCTGGGGCAGCTTCTGATCTATCTTGTGACGGGATGCTTTGTGGTGGAAAGCATCTTTACGATTCCGGGGCTAGGAAGAGAATTCGTTGCATCGATCAATAACCGGGATTATACGGTGATTATGGGACTTACGCTGTTTGTTGGAGTGGTCGTGATCGTTACACAGATTACGCTGGATGTGATTCAGATGTATCTGGATCCAAGAATTCGGTTTGGAACGGAGCAGAACAGATGAAGAAAACGGGATGTATGAATCGAATCAGAAAAGATAAGAATATAAAGCTGTGTCTGGGTGTTCTGGGAGTGCTGATCCTGCTGGCGGTACTGGTTCCGCTTCTGTCTCCGTATCCGTATGATATGCAGGATGTGAACAGCCAGAATCTTGGCGTGTCTGCAAGTCACTGGTTTGGGACAGACAAGTTTGGAAGGGATATCTTCACCAGAGTGTGTTATGGACTTCGTATCAGCCTGGCAGTAGGATTTGGAAGTACGGTAATCTGCGTATTGATTGCAATGCTTGTCGGTTCCCTTGCGGGCCTGTGCGGACCACTTCTGGACAGTATTCTTCTGGAGATCATGAATGTGATCAGTGCGATCCCGTCGATGCTGTATGTGATCCTTACGCTTCTGGTATTTGAAGCAAGTGTGAGAAGTGTGATGATCGGAATCTGTGTGTCCGGCTGGGTGGATCTTGCGAAGATGCTGCGAGTTGAGACCAGACGACTCGGGCAGATGGATTACTGTATTGCTGCAAAGATGATGGGATTTTCACGTCTGCGTATCATCTGGAAATATATTCTTCCCAATGAAAAGGAGCTGTTGATTGTGCAGACAATATTGCTGATCCCGAAAGCAATATTTACAGAAGCGTTTTTAAGCTTTCTGGGAATCGGGATTGCGGCACCGCGTGCAAGCCTTGGGACGTTGATTCAGGATGCAAAGCCCATGATTACACAGTACCCGACTCAGATGCTGTATCCGATTCTGGTATTGGCAGTACTTGTTGTCTGTCTTCAGAGTCTGGGATATGCACTGGAACGTAAGGCGTAAGAAGAGGAGAGGATCGAATGGAACCATTACTGGAGGTAAGGCATCTTACAATCGCATATGAAGACGTGCAAAAAGAAGTGGTCAAAGACTGCTCTCTGGCCCTGGATAAACAGGAAATACTGGGGATTGTTGGTGAATCCGGGTCCGGGAAGACGACCCTGGTGATGTCTCTTCTTGGCTTTCTGAAAAAAGGTGCTGTGATCAGCGAAGGAGAGATTCGCTATTGTGGGGAAGATATCACTCCTCCACTATCCGAGCAGGAAAGCCGGAGGCTTCGTGGAGGTGAGATTGCAGTCGTGATGCAGAATGCAATGTCCAGTCTGGATCCGCTTATGAAGATTGGCGGACAGGTTATGGAAAGTCTGCGGATTCATACGGGCTGCTCCAAAAAAGAGGCAAAAGAGCGTGCGGAAGAACTGCTGGATATGGTAGGAATCAGGGATGCGAAAGGATGTATGAATTGGTATCCTTTCGAATGCTCCGGAGGAATGCAGCAGAGAATCTGTATTGCGATCGCACTTGCAGGCAACCCAAAGATCCTGATCGCAGATGAGCCTACGACGGCTCTTGACGTAACGGTTCAGGCACAGATCCTGAATCTGCTACGAAGATTGTGCAGAGATCTTGGAATATCGATGATCCTTGTAAGCCATGATCTGGGAGTTGTGAAGATGCTTTGCAGTCGTATTATGATCATGCATGAAGGAAGAATGATTGAGCAGGGGAGAACCGGGGAGATTCTGCGTGGTGGAAAAGAAGCATATACCAGAGCATTGATTCGGGCAAGGCGTAATCTGGAACAGATGCCTTTTCGGGCAGAAAAAACGGGAATGAAACCGGTTTTGATAGATGTATCACTTGTGTCAAAAAAGTTTCAGAAAAAGGAAGTTCTGCATTCCGTCTCTCTGAAGATATGCAGGCATCAGACATACGGTCTGGTGGGAGAGAGCGGGTGTGGAAAAAGCACGCTTGCATGTACCATGCTGGGAATCTATCGGCCGGATGCAGGAAGTATCTTTTGGGAAAAAGAGAGGATTGACCGGTTATCTGGGAAAAGGCGAAGAGCCTTCAGCCGGAAGATGCAGATGATATTCCAGAATCCATATCAGGCGCTGAATCCGTCAATGACCGTGTATGAGAACCTGAGAGAAGCATTGGTCGCAAGAGGAATGATCGATAAAGCAGAGGTGCATGAGAAAGTTGCTGCCATGCTTACAGAGGTGGGAATAGAAGAATCAAGACTGTGGGATCGTCCTGAACAATTGTCCGGAGGACAGCTTCAGAGGATCATGATTGCCAGAGCACTTCTGATGTCGCCGGAGCTTCTGGTGTGCGATGAGCCTTTTACGGGTCTGGATATCCAGGTGCAGGAACAGCTCGTGCATCTGCTGAACGAGATGAAGAAAAAAGAACACCTGTCAATGTTGGTTATCAGCCATGACTTGTCACTGATGAGCAGGATCAGTGATGTCCTGGGAGTGGTATATGTGGGATGGATGGTGGAAGAGGGATCATGCAGGTCTCTTGTGGAGGAACCATGGCATCCTTATACCAAAGCATTGTTCCTGGCGGGAGA
This sequence comes from Dorea sp., assembly GCA_016295505.1. Classification (GTDB taxonomy): domain Bacteria; phylum Bacillota; class Clostridia; order Lachnospirales; family Lachnospiraceae; genus Dorea_A. Next base: position 2,752 of record JAEDLC010000058.1, on the reverse strand, counting down.
AAAGGTAAAGCTGACCGGCAGAGAGAAGAAAAAAATACCGGTTCAGGAAGAGGCTGTGTCGCTTCAGAAGACGACGGGGTGTCCGTATGCAGATAACTGCAAATATGCACAAAAAAGATGCTTTCAGGAAGTACCGGAACTGTATGAATATGGAGAACGTAAGGTGAGATGTTTCCTCTATGCAGAAGAAATGAATGCTGCAAGAGAAGAGGGGTATCATATGAGATCCCTGATATAGAGTGAGCAGGGACGGCTGCAGGATAGAACGGCAGCCGTTCCTGTTGTAATGTATGGAGTATCATTCCGTCTCATAAAAAACATAGTTATCCGCTAGGTATAGAATAAAAAACAATGGATATCAGAAATAATATTGACAAAAAGGATGATTCTGTATAATCTTTACTAAAATCATAGGAAAAATGTGAAAAGTGTTATTTTTCTGAAAACGGAACGATGAAAACGGTTGCGAAACACGTCATTTAATTAAAACACAGAAATTTTCACAAAATACAAAAAATCATATTGTGTATTGTGACTAAAAATAAAGAAATAAAACGAGAAATGTTGCAAAAAAAGCTCAATAATGGTATTATCCATAGTAGGAAGAAGCTGTTGTGACGGCTTCTTAAAAATAAAATATGTTAACCGGTTTCGAAACTATTTAATAAAGCAACAAAAGAAGGAGGTGTTTTTGTGTTAGGAGATACGATATTAGCGATTGTGCTGCTCGTTATGGGTGGGTACATTCTCAATGAGGTAAACGCATATCCGGATTACTCGAACCTGTCGGTGATCGGACCGGAAGTGTTTCCGAAGTTGATTGCCATATTCTTTATCATATCGGCAGTATGGTTCCTGGCAACAGTGATCTGGAAGGGCTGGATCAAGAAGGTAGATGCGGACGGAAACTCCTACATCGAGACAGAAAAAGCAAAGGTTCAGGCAGGAATTCAGAGCATGAAGGGGAATAAGTCAAGTATCGTCCATCTTGTGATTACGATCATACTGATGATTGCATACGCGTTATTACTTCCGACGGTTGGTTTTGAGGTTCTGACGATTGTGTTCCTGATCGCAACCATGTTCATGAACGGAGTCAGAAAACCGCATGTGCTTGCGATTGTTTCTGTAGTATCGGTTGTGGTTATCTACATATTCTTTGTTATGATTCTGAAGGTTCAGATTCCGAGAATGTTCTATTTTTAAGAAAAAGATGATGTAGATAAGGAGGAGAAAACATATGGCAGACTTTTTAGCAGTATTTTCAGCATTGACTCCGTTTGATTATGTCCTTTGCGTTTTTTCTACTTTTGCGGGAATTATCGTAGGAGCGATTCCGGGACTTGGAGCTACGATGGCGGTAGCGATCCTGACGTCTTTTACAGCGAAGATGGCAACGCTGCCATCCATGGCGGTGCTGGTCGGAATCTATGTAGGTGCTGTATACGGTGGCTCGATTGCTGCGATCCTGATGAAGGTTCCGGGAACGGCGGCAGCAATCATGACGGCGAATGATGGTTATCCACTGGCAAAGAAAGGATATGCGGGACAGGCAATCGGTATCTCTGCATACAGTTCATTTATCGGTGGTATTATTGGTTCTATATTATTACTTTTAGGTTGTAGTGCATTTTCACTGATCGCAGTGAAGTTTGCATATCCGGAATACTTTGTACTTTCCATTTTCGGATTGTGTGTAATTGCAGGTACGGATGATAACCTTTTGAAGGGTATCATCTCAGCGGCTTTCGGTATCCTGCTTGCAGGTACAGGTACGGATTATCTGACCGGTACAAAGCGTCTGACCTTTGGTGTGGACGAACTGATGAGTGGTTATGATGTCATCGCGGTTCTGATCGGTATCTTCGGACTCTGTGAGCTTATGAAGCAGATCCTTCGTATGAAGAATCTGGAAGGAAATAAGCAGGAGCTGAAGCATATCTTCCCGACGAGGGAAATTCGCAAGAGGATCCACAAGACGATCGCAAGGAGTTCTCTGATTGGTATGTTCATCGGTGTCCTTCCGGGAGCCGGCGCACAGATCTCTGCGTTTGTGGCATATGAGACAGAGAAAAACAGCAATCCGCGTAAAGCAGAATTTGGTACCGGTGTATGGGAAGGTATTGCGGCACCTGAGTCGGCGAACAACGCAACGGTAGGAGGAACCCTGGTTCCTGCACTTGCACTTGGTGTTCCTGGTGATCCGACTGCAGCAGTTATTATCAGTGCACTTGCACTTCATGGAGTTATCTGTGGACCTACAATCTTCCAGAGCTCATCAGAAGCAGTAAATGGAATCTATGTATTCATGTTTGTTGCAAATATTGCGATGTTCATCATGGCAATAACGATGGCGAAGTTCTTTGCGAAGATTCTGGAAGTAGATAACCGTATTCTGGTTCCGATTGTATTGGTTGTCTGTATTATTGGTACGTATTCATCCAGTAACAGAACGTTTGCAATCTTAGTTATGGTAGCAATGGGTGTAATAGGCTTCTTAATGGAGAAAGTTGGACTGTCACCGGCAGCAGCGATACTGGGTGTTGTGCTGGGACAGCTCTGTGAGAAGAACTTACGCTCTGCGCTTGTAATGTCAAAAGGTGATTGGGGAATTTTCTTCCGCTTCATTCCGAATGTGTTCTGGATCCTGACGATTATCATGGTATTCCAGCCGAGAGTGAAAAAGTTCCTGAAGTGGAGAAAAGCGAAGGCGAAGCAGAAACAACAGAAACTACGTTCCCGGAAAGAGATA